>NZ_BAAGPH010000041.1:0-20590 GCF_054784355.1 Alkalibacterium psychrotolerans
ATTTCTGGAAAAAGTCATCCCTTGCGCCAGCAATTGACTTTTTTGGAAATTTTAACGAAAACCATTTGTGACGAAAGTAACAATCTGTGGAAATCATTTATTCTAAGTTTTATGCAACACTAGTGATGTTTACATTATGCCAGTAATTTTAACCGCTTTAAAAAAATAAGTAAAAAGACTTGATTTTTAATCAGTTAACATGTAAAGTGATAATATAGAAAGGAATGATACCGGTGAAACGAAATACGTTAGCCTCTCTTATCTGGGTACGAGTGACCCGATTCACGCATCAGAGCGCACGTTTATCCAATGATTTTCTCAAACGCTTTGACATCACGGCCGCTCAATTTGATGTCCTGAATCAGATTGGGACCTATCAGCCTCTATCTCAGAGTGAGCTGGCAGATAAAATTACGATTTCAGCCGGTGGGATTTCCAGAATGTTAAGCAGGCTGGAGCGTGAAGGTTACATTCAGCGGACCAGCGAATGGAAAACAAAATGGATCAGTCTGACCGAAAAAGGCGAAGAGAAACTTGAAAGTGTGTTTGAGCATCAACTGGCCTTTCAGACGTCTCTTATGGATGACTGCTTGACGAAAGAAGAACAGCGCACATTATATAAACTAATGACTAAAGTGCAGAAGCACACAGAGAAAAAATTGGGCGAGTAAGTCCAATTTTTTTACCGAATCACTTGACTAGTCAAATAAAAAGGAGTGATAACTATGTCTACATTATTAGGACACCACCACATTTCCATGCTGGTGAAAAATGCTAAAGAAACCGATCAGTTTTATAAAGAAGTACTGGGGCTACGACGCGTAAAGGTGACCGTCAATCAGGATGACCCTTCTATGTACCACCTGTTCTATGGAGACAAGACGGGAAGTCCGGGAACCGGCCTGACATTTTTTGAAATGCCGTCTGTCGGCCGAACGCACCGAGGAACCAACGCCATTACACGTATTGGGCTGATGGTGCCGTCAGAAGAAAGCCTCACATACTGGAAAGAGCGTTTCGAGCAGATGGGTGTCTATCATGGCAGCATCGGCACCTATGCCAGACGGCAGGCTCTCAAGTTTGAAGATCCCGACGGGCTACAGCTAGTACTCATGGTTGCAAACGGAGATGAAATGCCGCATTGGGAAAGTGTTGAGGCGTCACCTGTACCCGAAGAGCATCAGATTAGAGGAATGGGAACGATTGAAATTACCGTTCGCAACAGTGAAAAATTTAACCGTACACTCACCGATATTATGGGTTACCAGGAAGTGTTTAGCGAGCATACGGATACGCTGTTCGAAACTGAAAAGGCGGACAGTTACGGCCAGATTCTGGTCAAGCAACTTGACGGTCCTGATGAGCGACCAGGAAGAGGAAGTATTCATCATCTGGCATTGAGAGTCAGTGAGGAAAGTGAGCTCACCTACTGGGACGAGCAGGCGACTGCCCATCATTTCGCTTCATCCGGACTGGTTGACCGCTATTATTTCAAGAGCCTGTACTTCCGTGAATCAAATGGTATCCTATTTGAAATCGCAACAGACAAGCCGGGCTTCACAGTGGATCAGGACAGTGAGCATTTAGGCGAAGAACTTGTCTTGCCGCCATTTCTTGAAGACCGCCGAGCGGAAATTGAAAGCAACCTTTCACCACTGGATTAATCAAAAAATAAAAATACAACTATTAAAGGAGATTATCATCATGACAGACAAATTAAACATTGGGATTATTTTAGGAAGCACACGGGATGGACGTGTCAGTCCACAGGTAGGCGACTGGGTTAAGGAACTGGCTGATTTAAGGGACGACGCAAACTATGAAATCGTCGATTTACTCGATTTTCAGCTGCCCTTTTTAGGCACAACCGACGGGACAGAGCCGGGGATTGCCGAGTGACGCAGTAAAATTGATGAGCTGGACGGTTTCGTCTTCATCGTTCAGGAGTATAACCACAGCTTCTCAGGCGTCTTGAAAAATGCCATTGACCACTTGCGAGATGAGTGGCACGACAAAGCTGCCGGAATCGTAAGCTACGGGTCAACAGGTGGTGCACGTGCTGCTGAACACTTGCGTGGCGTCATGGCTGAACTGAAAATTGCGGATGTCCGCGTTCACCCAACGCTCTCACTTTTTACTGACTTTGAGAACTTCACAACCTTTAAACCGGCTGAGCTTCACTTAGATAATATTAACGCTATGCTTGATCAAGTGAATGCCTGGAGTGGTGCGCTGAAACCTCTACGTATCAAAGAAGAAGCAAACGTCTAACAGTAAAGCAAATCAGTGTAAAAACTGATTTGCTTTTATTTGTATCAAGACAGTTTTAAACGAGGGGACTGTGGTATTATAGCTGTATAGAAAGAGTTTATCGAACGAGCAGAGGAGCCGGACAATGAAAATAAATTTCACTAAGAAGCAGTATCGTAGCTTAATTGATTTAATTTATCTGGGAGATTTTATGGTTAACGGCATTCGAACGACTGATAGAGTTAAAGAGTACGATGAACTGCGCGAATATATTTATTCATTTGCCAAACAGATGGGTCAGGACGACATTATAGAACATGATAAAGAGAGAAATAAATATTTCGAAACACGCGAATTTGAGACGGGCAAGGTAGAAAGCTATATGGAAGATTATGATAATGAAGTTTTCTGGACAGAACTGGCAGCACGCCTGGCAGAACGTGATTTGGACCGTTTGGAAAAGATAACAGGGAAAGCAAATGATCCGGATTTAAGACTGAAAAAATACTGGTCTAAAGAAGATGAATACAACAGAGAATTTGAACAAAACGGACTGAACAATATAGAGGTGTCTTTGCGAAGTAATAGCGAGAAAGATTAGCCTTTATGGAGGTGCCATATGAAAAGACGATTATGGTTAGCTTTATTTTTGGCGGGAAGTGTGCTGATTTTTACAGGCTGTATGGACAATGACGAAGGAGTTTTGGAAGGCGAACTAGTGAGTGAGGAAGCTCAAGCAGGAGATACAAAGGAGTTGCCGGAGCCGCCTTCATTAAAAGTATTGGTTGGAGACGAAGCGATTGATGTTATACGAGGCACATACAGCTGGAGCGTGAATAATGAGGACGGCACGATAACGGCAATAGAAGCAGATACCGCACCGCCGCCTGATTTGGTCCGAGCGATGACACCGATAGCTGTCATAAGTGATTCAGTTGTTGAGCTGGAGTTTGAAGTCGAGCCGGACAGGTACTCCGTCCGAACATGGGAAGAAGACTATACCGTCAGTAGTTCTAGAGATGACGTGCTTCTTACGCGAGATGGTCGCGTGATATATGAAGTACGGGCCAGCTGGGCCCAAGGAACCGCAACCTATGCATTCGTTCTGGACATTAACTGAATCGGATAAAAAAGAGATTTTCTGCCGGGGCGGAAGGTCTTTTTTTCGTGAACGCAAAAATCTGGGTGATTATGCTTTAAAATAGACTGAGTTCGGCATGCTCAGCTGAATTATATGCGTCAGTTAGCCGAAGTGAGGCAATCTTCGGTAAACTGAGATGAAAAAAATTCCTCAGTATACCGAAGTAGGGTGTTCTTGGGTAAAGTGATACCGGTTATGTCATTCAGTATACCGAACATGCGAGAGGTTCGGCATACTGAGAAATAGTTGGCTTTGGGTCTGCCGATGTTTGAAGAACTTGGGTAAACTGAAGGACTAAAACTGATGAGTTTACTCAAGGTATGCGTACTTTGGTAAAGTGGCAGCCAAGATAGACTTGAGTTTGTCTAAGATGGGTTGAATTCGGCAATGTGGAAACTCAGCCAGCGCTGAGTTAACCGAACCAGTAACAAAAAACTTAAAGGATACTGCTTTTCATCTTTCTCATAATAAAAAGACTGCGATTGGCAGTCATCCTACTTATCAAGCCACCTGAAGGCTCGTTTCAGTTCAGTTGTACCATTTTTGTCGTACCATTTGCCGTGAGCCAGAATAATTTTTTCCGGCTGCCAGTCAAGCATCCGCTGATAACAGCGACGGGCCTCGTCTTTTCGTCCGGTAAACGTCAGACGCATGTCTTTTGGAGTCTGGCCATCCGGATGGGCTATACCAGCTGCTTTTTGAACAGTTCGCATAATCGGACTTGATGTCTGTTCGGGTTCAAAATTCTCAATCAAGTCGGTCAGAATTAGCGTACGACTTTTCTTGTGGAAAAATACAACCTCTTCAAGTACCCGGCTGCCCTTAAAGATTAGCTGCTCAATGTCTGCGGACCAATCATCAGGCGCTTCGTCTGAGAGTGCTGCATCAAAATCCACTGGGATGTTTTGTGAAGCGGCACGGTCTTCGACTCCAGGACTGGACCAGGCTGTAGCTTTTGGATACCGCTTTTTCCATTCAGAGATAAAGGCATAATGAATTTTGTTGGGTGAAACGAGGTGTTTCACTTCTCCTAAAGCATTTATCGCTTCGAATAATTTATCATCCGGCTCGACAGGCGAGTGAATCCATAAGGTCCCATCGGCTAAACGAACGACGGTCATCCGTGTTGAAAAAGGAATCCCGAAAGCCAACACCTTCATTTTAATGAGTCCGCCATCAACAATCCAGATAGCGTCGTCAACTTTTTTGAGCGTATTCAGGGGTTTATAAAGAGGTACAGACATCACATAGTCTCCTTTCATAGATAAAAAAGCCTCTAGTCAGTTGGACGTAAATAAGGTAACGCGAAGGTGATAAAAGATGAGTCCAGATACAACAGCAAGATAGATCAGTTGATCATTTATCGTCAGGCTGCCGGATAGGGTAAACAGAATAACCGTTGTGGAATAGATAAGCTGACTGGAAAAAAATACGAGACGAATCAGCTGCTTGGTCTTTATCGTCCATTGTCTCCATTTTGGAAAGTCGCCAGAACAGCGGCACGGATAGAATGGTTAAAACGAGCAGACTGCCCGTTACATAGTCCAGTTCATTTAAAGTGATNAAACTAATAGTTGCCAGTACAAATAACAGTAAATAAAGACTGTTTTCTTGGGTATAGGAAAGGAAAACAGTGAAACCCAATGTAGATAATACATCAAGTATTGTCAGTTTTTGACCGGTTATACCGTTGACCATCCTCATCATCAGAAGCAGCCAGAAAATGAGTGAGGCTTGAATGGTATCCGGAGACAGGAGCCTTAATAAGGACAGGCCTGCTGCGACAAAAGCTGAAATAGGGTGAGCGGGGTCGAGTTCCCGGGAGAGTGCCCAGCTTAAAAAGACGCCTCCGCCCAGGTAAAGACCGAGCGCAAGCTCACCTGTTAGAAGCCAGCCTAGTGCAGCTGCCGTTAATGTAAGAAGTACAATCGTCAGATTGCTTTTATTTTTAATATCAATCGTCCGTCCAAGTGTAAAAATAAGATCACCCTTCTATCAGCCGTAGAATCTATCTTTTCGGCTCTATATGTTATGCCTTTGGTCAAATTGGCTAATGCATCTAAACAAGTGTGGTTAACTGTTCTTTTACACGTTTGATTGCATAGTCTATTGATGGTTCTTCGATGCTAATTATCGCTTTATCTTCCGTGGTAATGGACTTCTTATAGTGCGGGTCGTAATAGTGCGTCAGTAGGTTTTTGATTGCTTCCGGATAGTTTCTGTCTTCCAGAGCGTGAGCTGTCGCTTTTGAAACAGGGGTATGGATACGGCGGCTGATTCTTCCGAACGCCTCGACAAATTCCTCATGGTGCTTGTCCGGAGAATAGTCGGACAGTATAATTCTGACCCGTTCGTCTAAGGGCAGGTCCACTACTAACTGAGGGCTTTCTTCCTTATGCTGAAAAATACGCTCCGGAATAACCACTTTTCCAATACGAGCACTTTCCCCTTCAACGAGAATATAAGGAGACTGCTGGTACCGCAGCAGTTCCTCACCAAGCAGTAGATTGAACATTCTCTGGTTGCTCGGTTCAAGTCCAATTTGACCGAATATCGACCCGCGGTGACGGGCCATGCCTTCCAGATCAATGACAGGATAACCTTCTGCTTTTAACTGGCGCAATATGTGCGTTTTTCCGTTGCCTGTATGGCCATTCAATACGTAAAAGGGAGGCAGAGGAACCGTGTCGAGCTGTTCTTTCATCCAGTTACGGTAGGCTCTGATGCCGCCGGTCAGACGGTTGATTTTGACATTCATCAAATCTGTTACAGTAGCAGCGGTCGTGCTGCGCATACCGCCACGCCAGCAGAAGACGGTAACGGGGGCGTTTAATTCTTTAAACTGCTTGATATATGAAGGCAGTTTTTTTGAAAAAATCTCCAGCCCAAGTTCTTTCGCTGCATCCTGGCCTTTTTGTTTATAAGTGGTGCCGACTTGAGCACGTTCCTCGTCAGTAAATAGAGGAATATTAATGGCACCCGGAATGGTCGCTTCATTGAATTCCTTGGGTGCACGCACATCGACAACCACATGTCCTGATTCTTTCAGTTCAAACAAGTCAGCGGGTGAAATATCTTTAAACATAGGTGAATCCTTTCTTATTTTAAAGTGAGAAATTAAAGCAGTAGAAGTGGAGCTCGCTCCACTTTCTTATTTTACGTAAATATTCCCAGCGTCCCCATCAGCAATTTCGCCGATAACATGAGCCTGAATGCCTTTTGATTCTAAAGCAGCCATCATTGGGTCAACGTCTTGTTCAGCCACCGACATCAGGAGTCCACCGGATGTGACTGCGTCAGCCAGAATAATCTGATCGATTTCATCAATGTCATCCGCAAAATGAACGACATCGATTACGTGTTTCAGATTGTTTTTTGAACCGCCCGGAACGACCCCGTCTTCGGCAAGTTCACGGACACGGGATAGGACAGGGACTTCATCTTTATAGATAGTCAGGGCCTGATGACTTTCCGCAGCCATTTCAGATAAGTGACCGAGGAGTCCGAAGCCAGTGACATCTGTGCAGGCATGAACGTCAAAGTCGGTCATAACTTCAGCCGCATCTTTATTCAAAGTTGACATGACCTTGGTCACACGTGCGATTTCCTCATCTGTAAGCAAACCGCGTTTCAGAGCAGTCGTTGAAATGCCGACACCAATGGGTTTAGTCAAAATCAGTTTATCTCCCGATTTAGCGCCTGCGTTGGTACGGATGCGGTCGGGATGGATTGTTCCAGTAACGGAGAGACCGAATTTAGGTTCCTGATCATCAATGGAGTGTCCGCCTACAAGGTTGCAGCCGGCTGCCTGAACTTTATCGCTGGCGCCCTTGAGGATTTCCGTCAAGATAGCTTTGTCCAGATTGAAAATCGGAAAGGCCACAATATTCAATGCAGTTATAGGCGTTCCGCCCATCGCATACACGTCACTCAAGGCGTTTGCCGCAGCGACTTGTCCAAAATCATAAGGGTCATCAACTATAGGGGTAAAGAAATCAAGGGTCTGTACAATTGCCAGGTCATCCGTTAATTTATAGACACCGGCGTCGTCCCCAGTATCCAGTCCTACTAGAAGATTCGGATCTTTTTTAGTTTCAGGCAAATTGTGAAGGACCTCGCGCAAGTCGCTTGGACCAATTTTACAGCCGCAGCCGCCTTTTGTCGTCAGAGTGGTTAGTTTTACTTGAGTCATATAATAATTGCCTTCTTTCATATGGTTAATATCTTTGCTTACAGTTTACCATTCTTACTCGCAAACTGTTATCCATGAGCAGATTTATTTTAAAGTGACCGCATTTTACAGGTAAGGATGGTGAGTGTGTTGATGATTTCTTATTATTAGGCAGTCAGTAGCTTTCTTTTTTGAGTAGGAATGAGAAAATCTATGAGTACCTGGCTGACTTCGGTATACTCACGCGGATAATATTGACGAGCGATGCTAAGTTGGGTTGACTTCGGCATACTCAAGTAAGACAGGCTAGCGAGATATGCGAAGATGGGGAACCTTAGGTAAACTCAGATAGCTTCACCTATTGGGTGGTGCTAACTCCGGTAATTTTCGGTTAACTCAGGAGAAAAACTCCACGAGTAATGCCAAGTCTATTCAACTTCGGTCATCTCAAAACAAAAAAACTGATGAGAAATGCTAAGGTACCCCTTCTTCGGCAAGCTCAGAAGAAAAGCAACAGTGAGCAGTGCTAAGTCCACCTATTTTAGGTAAACTCAGCAAAATTTCACGGTGAGTAGGGCTAAGCTGACTCTTCATGATAAACTCACTAGTGAAGGATTTTTTTCTGACACTTATTGTTAAATTTTAACTATATGCACTGAACATTATTAGAATAATCGTATTGATTTTTCAGATATCTTTATTTAGATAAGATGTGACGTAATTGAGTTTCAACTGTAGCAATGTGTCTGTTAAACTAGTATAAATAATAATATTATCATATCAAGATTAATTATAAGATAGGAGCACGTTTATGAAAAGTAATGACAGGCTTTATAAAACAAGCTTGATTCTGACAGGAGTATTGATAGCTGTGGGGTTCGCTTTTTTATCCCATGTCAGGCTGGACGGTCCAGTTTTTCTGGAACATAATATCAACCTGCATGTTACCGAAGAAAGAGGCGGTTTTGATTTTCCAGTGAGTTTGAATTACATAACAAACGCGGATGACAACCGTATTGTCACTTGGGTTGAGTTTGAAGAGTATCCGGGTTTACAAGTAAATGCTTCGGAAAATGAGTTTGCTGTTTTGTCAGGCGGGAGAGAAGTTCAGTCTTTCGATGATCAGTGGGGGAGAGATTTTGGTCAGTATAATGTGAGAGAGGTTTTCCTGCAGATGAATCAGCTTCCAGAACTGGAAGAGGGAGAGGAACTTCTGCTGACGGAAGCAACGGTAACCTTCAGTGATGCGACGACACAGACAGTGGACATAGGCGAAATGATTATTAGCAGCCAAGATACATCAGATGCTCCTTTAAGCTTTTCATTTAGCAGCTCTACCTCAAATGGTCAGATGGCTGTCACCTATAATGCAGAAGAAGAGCTTTCTGTTTTAGGGATGGATGCACCTTATTTTGAACAGTTCAGCGATGCCGTTCGATTAGAGGTAAATGGTATGGACTCTCAAGAGATTATCGGTCAAATGGTTCAAGAGGGGGAGCAGGTGAATGTATCGGTTAAAAGAGAAAGCAGTGAAGGCTCGCCTGATTTCACGGTTTTCAGTTCATCACCTGAGCTCACTTTAATCACCAGTGAAGAGGAAGAACACACGATAAGTCTTGCTCAGGCTATTCAACTGGAACCTGACTACAGTTTTTCGACTATCTATAGATACTTGAGATCAAGGGAGGAGATTTAGATGACGCCAGGATTCAAAAAGCTGTTCTGGGGCTTTCTCATTGTCAATATCAGTCTGTCGGCCGGTTTAATTCCGGTTCTTCCAGCTTTTGTCGGCTGGCTGATCATACTTGATGCTTTGGCAGATTTGGAAGAACAGATTCCAAGACAGGATCTCCGGTTTGTTTTCAAAAGTGTGATGGTACTACTTGTCTTCTCATTCGGTGAACTTTTCCAGCTTTTTGGCTCTGACGTGACTGGAATCAGTCTGTTACTTCAGTTTCTTCCTATTATTGTTTTACTGATTGAATTATCAGCATTTCATAAGCTGCTGGAAGCTGTCGTCCGTCAGTATGACAGAAAGAATAGAATCGAGAAAAGAGATAAAGCAGTTGCCAAAGACAAATGGTACCTCCTGCTTATGGGGGGATCAGCAGTGACTCTGGCATTATCTGTCAGCCTTGTTTATGTCCCTGTCTTTGTTGCCAGTATAGTATTGTCTCTGACAGGAAAAATTTATCTTCTTTACTTGCTTTATGCTTTAAGCAAAGAAGACCTTGAACTGGAATTGGCTGAAAGTGTACCTCAGACGGGCTGAGTCTCAATTCACTGAATTTATTTCTTTTCACTTTTCAAAAATCCTTATATACTTAGAGGTAGAAAAGAAGGAGGAAATGAAATGAGTAAATTACCTAAAGCAATCGGACCGTACAGTCCTTACCGTATTACCGGGAATCAGCTGTATACATCAGGTCAGCTGCCAGTTGATCCGGAAACCAATGAACTGGTGGAAGGCTTTGAAGCCCAGGCTAGACAATCATTCAAGAACATCCAGACGATTATGGAAATGGAAGGAAAGACGTTGTCAGACGTGACTAAGCTGACGGTACTGGTATCTGATTTGGCTAATTTTTCTACAGTCAATGCAGTAATGGAAGAGTTGTTTTCTGAACCGTATCCGGCACGCACTGCTTATCAAGTGGCACGTTTACCAAAAGATGCTTTAATTGAAATAGAAGCAATAGCTGATTTAAGCTAAATAATCGTAAAAAAGCAGTGGGATTGAATCCCGCTGCTTTTTATATAGCTGATGCTGGAAATAACATCCAAAGAGAAGTTGCAACAGGTTGGTATATACAAAATTATTTTAGACTAAATCTATGTATGCCCTATAGATAGTGCCCATTCATGAGTACACTTGTTATTTATAGTCTCTCTTTCTAAAAATGGTATAGTTGTGTGTCATTTTATGGTAATATAAACAGTAATTATTAGTTCGAATTACATATTATTTATTACTGTTGAGGAGAAGTATAGTTATGAAAGTCCAGGACCTATATTATTTTAGAGAATTAGCTCGCACACGGAGTTTTACTGAGACAGCTGAAACGTTCTATGTTTCACAGCCATCTATTTCTATGGCATTAAAACGGCTGGAGGAAGAATTCGGCACCCGTCTGATTAGTCGGGACCGCTCATCCAAAAGTGTGAGATTGACGGAAGCCGGGGAAATTGTACATAATAATGCTTTAAAAATCGTCAACTTGCTTGAAGAGACTAAGAAAGAGATTAGAGAGAAAGAAGCAAAGGAAGTAAAGTTGGGCTTTCTTCCAACTATTGGCAGTCATTTTTTACCCAAACTTTTGCCGGCAGTAAGTGATTATATGGATTCACTGAATTTAGTTGAGGAAGAAAGTTCTGATTGCATGTTCGAAATGATTCAGTCAGGAGAAATTTCGGCTGCCATCACGGCCCTAGATCAGCCTTATTCGAGTAATCAGAAACTGACCGTTGTTCCACTAGTGGAAAAAGAGCTCTCACTTTGGGTTTCATCGAGTCATCCGTTAGCCAGTCAGCCACATATTAAAACATGCATGCTAAGAAACGTCCACTTTGTCACGCTAGCCAAAGGATATGCCCATGAGCGATTGTTCAGACAGTGGGCCAAAGAGAACGAAGTCGATGTGTCTTCAACTCATTATGCTCAAGAAGTGCAGACAGTCAATTCAATGATTGCTTCCGGAATGAGTGCAGGTGTCATGATTGATTTGCTTGTCAGGGACCGCTCGGACTTGATTCAAATACCTCTGGAAAACGCACCAAAACTATATATCAGCTTAATTATTAATGAAGAAGTTGAAACAACTGCCTTTCAAAGAGACTTCAGTCAGGCATTGAAAAATGCTGTCGCCCGTCAATTCAGGCAATTTGAAAGCAGGTTTCAGAGCTTTTGATTATAGAAAGATTAAAATCAAACGAGTTTTTCACAAGTTAGATAGATTAAGAAATAAGTAAAAGCTTTCAAAATAGGCAGTTTCGCTTTCCCGTTGATTGGTATATTAGTATATATTGTGAAATGAGATATACTTTTTTCTCATAATTATGTATATTAAAATCAAGCAGTAAATACTGATATAAGAGGGAGCGAAAAGTATGGATCAGTTTATGGATTGGTTCTTGGCAGTTAATTCCTTTGTCAATGAATTGGTGTGGGGTTGGCCGTTTCTGCTGTTAATTGTCGGAACAGGCCTGTTCTTGACGATACGAACAGGATTTGTATCCTTTGTCAAATTTGGATACGCCATGAAGCAGACCTTCATGAAAATTTTTGTCAAAGATCAAGTCGGTGAAGGGGAAGTTACTGCATTTCAGGCAGTTTCAACAGCGCTTGCCGCGACGATCGGGACAGGAAACATTGCCGGTGTTGGTACAGCCATCGCGATTGGTGGTCCGGGAGCGGTATTTTGGATGTGGCTGGCTGCTTTAGTAGGTATGGCAACCAAATACGGCGAGGTAGTTTTGTCTATTCATTACCGTGAGAAAACGGAAGATGGGCGCTACATAGGCGGTCCCATGTACTACCTTGAAAAAGGAGCAAACATGAGATGGCTGGCCATTTTATTTGCGGCTTTCGGAGCCATTGCTACATTTGGTATCGGAAATATGGTCCAGTCTAATTCTGTTGCAGATTCCTTGAATACAACCTTCAATATCAATCCAATTGTTACCGGCGTAGTACTGGCCATTCTAGTAGCCTTGGTTATAATCGGCGGAATTAAGAAAATCGGTCGAGTAACGGAAGTCATTGTTCCCTTTATGGCTGTGATTTATATTGTAGGCGGCCTTCTTATTATTCTTTTGAATATTCAACTGGTTCCGGCGGCGTTTGACCTTATCTTCCGAAGTGCCTTTACCGGTACAGCAGCTGTAGGTGGCTTTGTTGGCTCAACACTGACAATGGCCATTCGATTCGGTATTGCCCGAGGCGTCTTCACTAACGAAGCCGGCTTAGGTAGTGCGCCAATTGCCCACGCTGCAGCCACAACGGATCACCCAGTCAGACAGGGCATGTGGGGAATCTTCGAAGTATTCGCGGATACCATTGTTTTGTGTACAATTACCGCTCTTGTGATTGTGATGACGGGTGCCTGGGATTCTGGAATAGACGGTGCAGCGCTGACAACCGTTGCCTTTGATGAAGGCATGCCTTTTGGCGGCTACATTGTTACATTCGGTCTCGTATTCTTCGCTTTCTCTACATTGTTAGGCTGGTCTTACTACGGTGAAAAATGTATCGAGTTCTTGTTCGGACCAAAATCCATTTTACCGTATCGCTTAGTTTTTATTCCTCTGATTGTTGTTGGAGCTATCGGTGGTCTGCGGGCAATATGGGATCTGGCGGATACACTGAACGGACTAATGGCGTTGCCGAACTTGATTGGACTACTGCTATTGAGTCCAGTCATTGTCAAACTTACTAAAGAGTATTTCGGCAAAAGCGGTATTTATCAAAGAGAACTGAAACGTAAATAATGGTTTGTCAAAAACCAGAAGAACCTCTGTATGATTGGAGGTTCTTTTTTTACGCTACCGTCGATTAGTCTAATGCAGTAATAACGAATATTTTTATCTTTAACAAATAGAGAACTTAGAATGGTAAAATAATGATAAAAATTAAGCTAATATAACGGATTTTCAAAAAAACCTTGATTTATCAACGTTTAACACTGTATAGTATTATTAGAATATAATGAGATAAAAACAAGGGGAGAAATGAATGGATACATTTATGGAGATTAATGACGTAGTGAACGATTTAGTTTGGGGCTGGCCACTGCTGTTCCTCATCGTTGGAACAGGTCTGTTTCTGACAGTACGGACGGGCTTTATGTCATTTACTAAATTCGGCTACGCAATGAAACAGACATTTTTCAAAATGTTTGCGAAAGAACAAGTGGGTGAAGGAGAAGTTACAGCATTTCAGGCTGTTTCCACTGCTTTGGCTGCTGCGGTAGGAACCGGTAATATTGCCGGTGTGGGTACAGCCATCGCAATCGGTGGTCCCGGAGCCGTTTTCTGGATGTGGTTGGCCGCACTTGTCGGTATGGCAACCAAATACGGTGAAGTTGTCCTTTCGATTGAATACAGAGAAAAGACGGAAGATGGGCGTTATGTTGGGGGACCGATGTACTACTTAGATAAAGGAACAAATAAAAAATGGCTGGCTGTTCTGTTCGCAGTATTTGGAACGGTAGCGACCTTTGGAATAGGAAATATGGTCCAGTCAAATTCTGTTGCAGATTCACTGAACACAACCTTTAACGTTCCACCATTAGCTACAGGGATTGTCCTGGTTATCGCAGTTGCCTTGGTGACTGTTGGCGGAATCAAGAAAATCGGTAAAGTAACGGAAGTACTGGTTCCGTTCATGGCTGCAGTTTACATCGTAGGTGGCCTGCTGATTATTATTTTGAATATTTCTGAAGTGCCTGCTGCCTTTGCTTTGATTTTCCAAGACGCCTTCACAGGGACAGCCGCAGTCGGTGGCTTTGTGGGGTCCACCTTCACCATGGCTATTCGATTCGGTATTGCGCGAGGAGTCTTCACCAATGAAGCTGGACTGGGAAGTGCACCGATTGCCCACGCGGCTGCTACAACGGATCACCCGGTTCGCCAGGGGCTATGGGGAATTTTCGAGGTGTTTGCGGATACTCTGGTATTATGTACCATCACTGCACTGGTTATTGTCATGACAGGAGCTTGGGACACTGGTTTTGACGGCGCAGCACTAACGACTGTGGCCTTTGATGAAGGAATGGCTCTTGGCGGTTATGTCGTTACATTCGGACTGGTATTCTTTGCCTTTTCAACACTATTGGGCTGGTCTTACTATGGAGAACGTTGTATGGAGTTCCTGTTTGGACCGAAATCCATTATCCTTTACCGTTTCCTGTTCATTCCACTCATTGTCGTGGGAGCTGTCGGAGGACTGCGTGCGATTTGGGCACTGGCTGATACACTGAACGGCTTGATGGCCATTCCTAACTTGGTTGGTCTGCTGCTCTTAAGTCCAGTCGTGGTCAGACTGACAAAGAACTACTTCGGCAAAGGCGGCATCTATCAAAGAGCAGAAAGCTGACAACTGAATAATTTCGAGAGAGAACTTCTGAAAAGGGGTTCTTTTTTCTTTGAGAAAATTGAAGTGTACTGCCTTATTTTGAAGTAATACGTAACTGGGCAGAGAAGAGGAAGGTGAGTTCAGTCATGGCTTAAATGCAGTCATGCAAAACCGTTAAGATAGGTCAAAGTATGATTATCCGGGGGAAATCATACTTTACCGATTTTATAAAGAATGAAGAATGATTTGAGTCGTGTTATTCATAGGTCGTGTACAGCAAACTACGTGAAGCATGATTAACTGGAAAGAATCATACTTCACGCTCTGGATAATAATTTAAAGTAGAGATAACTGACAGGAAAGACTTAGCGAATAGTTAAATCTGTGCTCGTTTAATTTTAACTTGAATTTCGCTTACCAGATTGTCCTGGTTTTTTTGTATGGAATCAAGCAGGACTTTTTCGTAAAAATAACCTTCGAGAGACAGTTCTTTATTTTCAGCATAGTCAATAAGTTTACTGTAGGCCAAGGGAAGCGTTTCTTCCGTTCCGCGGTAGACAATGCTCAGATAATCTCCAGCCGGTTTAATGTGATAGTGCGGTGAAGCTGAAGGGGCATCTATATACATAAAATCATACTGCTCATTGAAGGGGTCTTTCAGCTTTTTCTCCACCTGTATCATAGAACCGTATTCGTTATTCGGTAAAGTAAAGGTGCTTTTTTCTTCAACAAGCTGATGGGCTTTATTCAACAAGTTCAATACAGACTGATCGGTAATGGGATCACTTAAGATAAGGTGGCTGTCCTCTATTTGAAGTGCCTTGATTTTCATATGTGTGCGTTCTGCTTGTTCAATGTAAGCCAGCTTCCGGGAAATAATTTCTCTAATGCTGTTCAATTCGCTTATTTTTTTATCGACATCTCCCAGTTTATGTTCCAGAGAAAGAGTATAGTCATCAAAATTTCCGGAAAGAATCTCTCTGATCTCATTTAAAGGCATATCAAGCTCTCTTAAAGATAAAATAATGCTCAAGTCCATTATTTGTGTATAAGAATAATATCTATAGCCTTTCTCGTCTTTGTACTCAGGTGAAAAAAGCCCGATGTCATCATAATAATGCAGCGTTCGCTTATTAATGTGAACTACTTGAGCCATTTCAGAGGTTTTAAGGTATTTACTGCTCTTCAATGCGCTCACCCTCCTTGACTTTACAGCTACTGTATACTTTATAGTTAAAGTAGTCAAGGACACAAGCAAATAGAAATTATATAAGAGGAGAGAGCATAATGGTCAAAATTGGTGTTTTGCTGATTGATTATCTTGAAGAAAAGGAAAGCCTAACCGTAGCCAAGAAAGTCTATCCTTATCTCAGAAAAATTGACAGACGAAATATCGGCATCGATTTTGAGATAATCAGGTCAGCCTCACTACTGTCTTCAAATCAGGATGCCATCGCTTTAACAGAAGAAGGAAAACGAGAGCTGGAAGAGATAAACGGCTTTATATTCATTGTACCGACATTTTCAGAAGAAGTGCCTGAGGAGTATCAGAAACTGATGCAGGCAATGACCGATCAGCTGGTTAACAAAAGTGTCTTGATTATGTGTTACGGAAAAGAGCGGGACCGGAAAAATACGAAACGGAAAATGAACGAGGCACTGCTGGATTATGACGTTGGCCTGCCGACTTCGGATATTTTCTTCCCTGAATACGGCTTTATGGAATGGAATAAAAAAGCCGTAATCGAAGAATATGTTACCTCACGGGTTATAGAATACCTCTACTGGACTATGGGGATGAATTATATAAGAAACCTGAAGAAAAGCTTAGTCATTTAATGATAGAAAAACGCTCTGCTCGATATCCTATGAGCAGGGCGTTTTAATCTTCTTTTAGATGGTAAAAATAGGCTGAACAATGATTATTCAGGTGTTAATCATCGTTCAATAACATATATAAAAATGAACAATGATTAAATCAGTTTAATCATTATTCAAAGTGTACAAAGTCTCTGAAGGATGATTAAAAGGGAGATAATCATAGCTCACGACCGTTTAAGCTGTCGTAATTACGGGTCCGTCTTTTGTAATGATGATGGTGTGCTCATACTGGGCGACAAAACTCTCATCGGTCAGAAGCGTCCAGCCGTCGTCAGACTCAAACACTTCTTTTTCCTTGGTTGAGATGAAGGGTTCAAAGGCAATCACCATGCCTTCTTTCATTTTGACATCATCCCACTTGGAAAAGTAGTTAAAGATATGATCCGGTTTCTCATGAATTGAACGACCGATGCCGTGGCCAGTCAGATTTTTGATGACCGTCAGGCCGTTTTCTGTTGCGGTATCATTCACCGCTTTACCGAGAGCACTCGTATACTTTCCAGGCCAGGCTTTTTCCAGGCCCGCGTCAAAAGCTTCCTGAGCTATATCACATAACACACTCAAAGCTGGATTGCCTTTTCCGACCACAAAGGACACACCTGTATCCGCAAAATACCCGTTTTTTGAGCCGGATACATCGATATTAACTAAGTCGCCTTCTTCGATAACTCGGTCACTCGGAATCCCGTGGGCTACTTCTTCGTTCACACTGATGCAGGTGTAACCGGGAAAATCGTAGATACCTTTTGGTGCAGATTTAGCGCCGGCTTGTTCGAATAGGCGTCCGGCCATTTCATCAAGTTCTTTCGTGGTCATACCAACTTTAGTCTGAGAAACCAGCTCATCGCGAATGGAGCCACAAATTCTACCGATTTTTTTAAGTCCTTCAAAATCTTCTGTTGTTTGTGCAATCATATTCGTCCCTCTTTTTTACCAGTTTTGTCGTACTTTTCTACTAGAGTTTAGCACAGATGATAAGGGTTTATCGAGCTGAACTTAATCTTTCAAGGTGAGGTTAAAGCTTTGGACATACACGGCCTCACCTAAAATACTGACAGCTAACGCGTTCTTTTGCCTGCTGACATCTACATATACGCGCCCGTCTTTTCCGATTTCCTGACCTTGTTCAACTGACAGGTGATAATAATCAGTAAGATCTTTATCAATGTATTTTGCATAGTAAGCGCCCATGACACCAGAAGCCGTGCCAGTGACCGGATCTTCGATTGAACCCGTTCCGGGCGAGGAGAAGTGCCGCCCGTGCATGTTGCTGTCTGCATGTATCGTCTCTAAGCAAAAAGGGTGAATAGACGCATGTGGAAACGCCTTAAGTATCTCCGGGAACGTTTTGTTATCAGGTGTCATCCGACTGAAAGCATCCAAACATTTTATTGGGACAAGCAAGGTCCATGAACCTGTACTACCGTATAGAAGAGGTAAGCTATCATCGATATCCGATTCAGCCAGTCCAATTGCTTGAGCGACGTTTTTTCTGGAGCCATCAAAGAGTTCAAACTGAGGAGAAGGTTGAGTCAATGAAATCTGCCAGTCATTTCCAACTGATTGAGTCATGCTCACAGCTAAAATACCGGCTTTCGTTTCGATAGTTAGCGACTCTTTATCAGGCAGTAAATTTCTCGTTTTCAAAGCATTGAGTGTAGCGACAATGGCATGCCCGCATAAATCCATTTCTCTTTTTGGAGAAAAGAACCGAATCCGCAAGTCAGCTCTATCCGAATTTAAAGGAACCGCAATCTCGTTAAAGCCGACTAAAAAAGCGCTCAGCTGCATCTCTTTTTCTGATAAATCATCGCCATTTAATATGACCCCGGCAGGATTGCCTTTACCAGGAATTTTAGAAAACGCATCGTACTGATGCACTGTGACAGATTTCAATGGGAGGCTCCTTTCAAAAAAAGACTTTAAGTCTACTTATTTTAAAACAATTATTCCAATTATAGTATTTGACCTAAGATGTTCCAAGATAAATTAACAAAAATAGTATTTATTGATTAGTTTTTGAGTACAATGATAGCATACCATTCAAAACAGAAAGAGATGTAGAAAAGGAGTAAACGAAATGACTTACTATTACGGCACGCTTATTTTTACCAGTCTTCTAACGGGACTGATTCTTGCTGTTTTTCTTAGACTCATTTTTAAACTGTTAAAGCAAAAGGAAAAACAGAGATGGTGGATTTACCTCATACTATCGATACCGGTGCTGCTGTTTTCATTTTATCATTTTACATAGAGTTATTTTTTTGGATTTGCCTAATGCCTTAAGAGGAGAAACTTTAGCAGTTGAAGGTATTGCAGAGACAGTATACTTTCCTGGGGGAGAAAATGCATTCGTAATAGATGGTAAAGAATATAGAAGAAATCCGTGGGCTTTTTCTCCTTTGGAGGGAAACAGGTATAGACTGATGTATTTACCCAACAGTCGGTATGTTGTGGAGTACGTGGACATGGATGAATAAATTTAAGTAAAAGGGGATAGGTTATGGAATACTGGGATACTTACACTAGTGAACGGATAAAAACTGGAAGAACAATGGTGAGAGGCGAATCCTTTTCTGAAGGTGAATTTCACCTCATTATTCATGTCTGCCTTTTTAATAAAGAAGGTAAGATGCTTATACAACAAAGACAGAGCGATAAAGTCGGATGGCCCAATTATTGGGATCTGACAGCTGGAGGCAGTGCTACTCAAGGCGATACCAGTCTGCAAAGTGGGCAACACTTGAGGAAATTAAGGAGATGATAATGTTAGGGGAATTTATTCCTTACCACGAAAGTTTTATTGAACTTCTATTTAGCTGTCGTAACAATTATAGTGTAGTCAATAAAGAAGGTAGTTCATAAGCATCTTCTCATCTCAAATTACTTATAGCAAAAAGCGAATCAGAGGAGAAAATTTAGTGATGATTATAAGAAATTACGAAACAAAAGATGAAAAAGAGTGGGTCTATACGAAAGCGTTAAGCTATCTGTTTTCTCCCCTTTTTGATGACATGAGCAAAGAGAAAGACACCTTTGACGAGGAGGTCTATCAATCAACTATTGAGCTGGTCGCCGTTGAAGAGGGTAAAATCGTTGGCCTTTTAGATATTGGTATATACGTCAAGGATATCAGTCAAAGCTATACCTATTATCAGGCAGACAAAGTAGCTTATTTTGCTAATTTAGCCGTTCATCCGGATCACCAGAATAAAGGGGTTGCTTCAGAATTATTTAAAAAAGTAAAAGAACGTTTACTTGAAGAACGAGTGAATGCACTGGCGATTTTCACCAGAGACGGGGACTCGGCTAATCATCTGTATAAAAAATGGGGTGGCAAGGTCGTCTCCACGGATTACCTCATTATCGGAACCCCCAAGGATACATCCGACTTCAGATTCGGATTTGATGCAGAAAACAAACGCTTGAAATTTGTGGATGCAGATGGAGCGAATGAAATCCCCTATTATTTAAGAGAAGGGACATATATCGTCTCCAAAAAAGAAAATTTGGATTTGTTCGAAGTGGAAACAGTGCATGAAGAAATCACTTATATAAAAGAGTTTAATTTACAGACCGTTTAATTAAGTGAAATCTCATAATAAAACACCAGGAAGCTCACAACAAATGCAAAGGAATAGGCTAAACGAGTTGTAAAGTATAGGTAGTCGTGTTAAGATTTATGTATCAATTTAAGGAGGAATGTAAAATGAGATTGCGACTTGTGACTTTGAATCGTTAATTAAATAACTATTCAAGGTCCTGTTTATATGACAGATACAAGGGAGCAGTTTGCCCATTTTCATTTCTCAACTGAGAATTTTTTGTCAAAGAGATAGCAGGTCTATCTCTTTTTTTGTTGCACAAATTTAATGGGGAGCTCCCTCTGAAATATAGGACACGGTCTTTTAAATAAGGAGTGTTCAACTATGCAAGAATTAGTATTAGACCTGAATAATTCATACTTTTTAATTGAAACCGTATGAAACTGCCTAACGGCAGTCTGATAATTACTTTTTTAGTTTCACCCCTTAAGTGATGAAAAAAGAACCCCATTCTGCTATGGTAAAGGTAC
>NZ_BAAGPH010000042.1:0-40511 GCF_054784355.1 Alkalibacterium psychrotolerans
CATTTTTGTTTTATACTTATCCATGCGTAGATCCTTTGTATTGGTCTTGGATAAGTCATCCAAGTACTAGTATAAAGGATTTTTTTATGCCATGGAACAGGTTACTATTTTAATGCAACACTAGTGAAACGATACATAATATAATACTGACAAAGTGAGGTGGAAATACTATGAGAAGAATGAATAAATCGAATACTGAGTCTTCAAGAATGAATAACAAGAAACGAAAACGCTCATCTATATTAGCACCCAGTTTGATTAGCAAGTTTGGTAGGAAGCTATTATTAGCTGTATTAGTGCCCGTTATAAGTATTGTCGCTTTTATGTTATATCCTAGAGGCGCACAAATGACGGAAACGACAATTTTTGTTGAACAGATTCAAGAATTAGCCTTTCTTGCTACAGCTGAAGCGAAAGTGACATTGGTCAAAGAAGAAGTCGATCATAAACTTTTTGGCAAGGATATTCCGATAAATTTCATACCTGGTACACAGAGAGAAATCTTATTAATTATTCCAGCCACAGTCATTGCTGGAGTTGATCTTGAAAAGGTGACGTCAGAGCAAATTATAGTTAATGAAGAAGAAATGGAGTTAGAAATTATTTTACCAAGAGCAACCTTTATACAGGATCCAGCAATTCAAATGGACAGTATTAGAACGTGGTCAGGTACAGGACTATTAAGAGGAGAAGTAAAATGGGATGAAGGATTTGATTTGGCAGGGATAGCACAAGAGGAAATTAAAGAAGAAGCTGTAAATATGGGAATATTAGAAACAGCTGAAAAAAGTGCAGAAAAAGTCCTTGAAGGTTTCTTTACTAATCTTGGCTATAAAGTGGCAATAACATACGAATAAAATGAGATTCAAAACGAGTACAATAGTCTGTCTAACATAAAAGATATGTTCATTTCAGATTGTTGCTGCAGCACCTTTCCTGTTCAATACATATTAAGCATTTATTTATGAGGGGAAATGTGATGAGTGAACAGTTTCCTTGTTCCTAGAATGTGCGCTTCGTAAACCACTGAAAGAAAAAAGCACAGGACCCGGAGAATACTTCTCTGATCCTGTGCTTTTGTTGTGTGGGGGCTTTATTTTATGTCATATAGTTTTGTCTGCTTGATATCTTCTACAGTCTGGGTTCCAGCTAGCTGCATGACGCGCTTCAAGTCTTTTTCGAAGTATTCAAAGACACTTTTTACACCTTTGTATCCGCCTAAAGCGAGTCCATAAAGGGCTGGGCGTCCAATGGCAACGACGTCGGCACCGGAAGCGAGGGCTTTAAAAATATGCTCACCGCGACGGATACCGGAGTCAAAGACAATTGGGACACGACCTTGGACAGCTTTGGAGATATTTTCTAAAGTTTCAAAGGACCCCGGAGCACCGTCAAGCTGACGGCCACCGTGATTGGAAACCCAGATTCCAGCAGCTCCGGCACCAATGGCTAGCAGCGCATCTTCAGCTGACTGGACCCCTTTGACGAATATAGGCAGATCGGAATAGTCAGATAGAAATTCTACATCTCTAGGGCTGATTTTCTGTTTTGATTGCGCATAAATATTGTTCAGAGACATCTTCTCACCAGCACCGGTCAGGTAACGGGATACAATGGGCATGCCGAAAGGATAGACAAACTTGTTGCGGATATCTTTTTCTCTATTTCCGGCTATCGTTGCGTCAGCAGTCAGAATAATAGCTGTAGCACCATCAGCTTTGGCTTCATCAACAATCATTTTGTTGATTTCATCGTCCTTGCTCATATAAAGCTGGAACCAGCGTGGGGATCCATTCAACCCTTTTTCAATTTCTTCAAATTTCGCACCCGAGTATGCACTAATAGACATGATGGTACCGAATTCAGATACACCTCTTGCTGTGCCGGCTTCTTTACTTTGGTGAGCCAGTCCGTGAGCAGCTATAGGTGCCATGATGAAAGGAGCCTTTATGTTGTGGCCGATTATGGACGTTTCTGTTTCAGGATTTTCGACATCGGCCAATACGCGTGGCAGAATTCCCTTGTGATTGAAACAGTCGACATTTTGCTTGAGTGTGTATTCATCGCCAGACCCGCCAGAAATATAGTCAAAGCCTCCTTGAGGAACGATTTCCCCTGCCATCATTTCCAGTTCATACGTATTGACCACGTTGATTTCCTTTACTTCTGAGGGTGCCTTGTATTCCATAACGTATGTTTGTTCCATTGTTAATTCCTCCATTTTAAGTGTGTATTATTTGAGTGATTAATGCTATATGTGTCATGTTTTTTTAAAAGAATAATTGAATCAGCATAAGCCCAAAAGGAGCCAAGATAACGACAGCGATACCAGTTAAAACAATGGATAGGCCTGACATAGCGCCCTGGACATCGCCCATCTCAATCGCCTTAGTTGTTCCCATGGCGTGAGAGCCTGAACCCATGGCTACACCTTGGGCAACGGGATCAGTTATGTTGAGCCAGTTAAATAGAGTTGGACCAATAACGGCGCCCAAGACGCCAGTAAAGACGACGACGGCAACAGTCAGTGAAGCAATGCCTCCAAGGGATTCAGACACTCCTAATGCAATAGCTGTGGTGACCGACTTGGGAAAGAGGGTAGCGGCTAGCTCTTCGTTAAACTGGAAGAGTAGACTCAGTATAACGATGATGACTGTATGAAAAATGACACCAATCCCAATACCCGAAAGAATAGCCGTGACATTCTTTTTCAGGTGCTCAATATTTTTCTTCAACTTGATGGCTAAAGCGACTGTCGCAGGTGTGATCCACATGTTAATGTACTGCCCACCATTAAAGTAGGACTCATAAGAAATACCGAAAGCCAGTAGAATCACAATCGTCATGACGATTGCAAAAACTAAAGGGGTAAAGAGCGGAATCGGCCATCTTTTGTGCAGTTTCTGTCCCATCAGATACAAAGAGACCGAGAGAACGATTCCAAAAAATGGGTTGGATGTGAGCTGTTCAATCAATGGCACGCTCTCCTTTCCATGCCAGCGGAGAATTAGAGACTTGCGCTGCTTTTTTGTGTGATTTTCTAATAATTGCCTGGACAGTGACACCGACTAGAGCAATCATCAGTGTAGTGGATACAAAGATAACGATTAATAGCTGCCACCAGACTGAACTGATGATGCCGAAGTTGGTCATCAGACCGACACCAGCAGGGATAAACAGGATGGCCATGTTATTGGTTAGCCATTCTCCAGCCTCTTCTACTTGTTCCATTTTTATCCAGTTAAACTGCAGGGCCAGAAACATTAGTACCATACCGAGAACACTGCCGGGTACTGCCACTGGACTAAGGTATGATAAAACTTCTCCAGCAAAAGAGAACGTAAAGAGCCAGAATAACTGCTTGATAATCTTCAAAAAGACACCTCCATATTTACTTGTAAAATTATGACAACAGATAAACTATTAACCAGATTAGAAGCTGTCGACAAGCTTCTAGAAAATTCCCAGAAAAAACAAAGAAAGTAGTTTGACAGTGTAAGCGCTGTCTACACATTCAATATAGCAAGCGTTTACAAAATAGAAAATATAGAATTTTTATGCTATTATAAATATCACTTATAAGTAATAATATCGTGATTATACTCACTAAATAAAGGAGACAGCTTACTGATGAAGAATCCGGATCTATATTACTTTCGAAAATTAGCCGAAACAAGGAGTTTCACCCTAACAGCGGAAGCGTTTTACATATCTCAGCCCTCTATATCGATTGCACTAAAGAGACTGGAGACCGAATTCGGATTGAGTTTGATCAATCGTGATCGTTCTTCAAAAAGTGTCGAACTCACCGAGGCAGGAGAATTGTTTTTTAAACGGTGCATTGAAATCACCGATCTGCTTGATCAGACGAAAAAAGATATGGACAGTTTAGGGTCTAAAGTAGTAACCCTCGGTTTCCTTCCAACCATTGGAGGGCATTTCCTACCACAAATCATGCCACAGCTCACGGAATACCTCTCTGATCTGAAATTTTTAGAAGAAGAAAGTTCTGATGCAATGTATGAACTGGTCCAAAAAGGAGAGGTAACAGCGGCAATTGTCGGGAGCGACAAAAAGACAATGGAAGACAGCCACCTGATTCAAGCACCCATTGCTCAAAAGAAGTTGCACCTTTGGGTTTCTCCCAGTCATCCATTGGCTGGTTACAAGCGAATTAATTCCCGGATGCTCAAGGAAACAAACTTTGTGACTTTAGCGAAAGGATACACCCATCAGCGTATTTTTGAAAAATGGGCTAAAGAGCATCAGATTGACGAGTCCCATATTCACTATACTAATGAAATACAAACAGCCAATTCAATGATTGCGTCCGGCATGACTGCCGGCCTTATGATTGACTCCCTGGTCAGGGACCGGACAGATATAGTCAAGCTGGAGCTGACCGATGCCCCGGAGTTTTATGTCAGTATGCTGGTCAATCCAAAAGCCATACAGTCGGACAGACAGAGGGCTTTCAATGAATTACTGATCGAGACGGTTGAAGACCTATTTTAAAAAGAGAAATTGGACAATACATCTACTTTGGGGAAGAACATTTTCTATTTAATGAATAATCAACTAGAAGTTGCGCGCTAGTTGCTTGTATGAAAGTCAAGTCCATAATATTGTGTAAAATACAGTACACTGTTTTCGTGTCTTAATCTCGCGGTCAAAATTTAATATATTTTCAAGTAGAGTTTAGCCAGTCTTCGTGACGATCGATAAGAACTGCGCCAATTAATTGATTGGCAGAGGCGTGGTTAGGAAAGATTCGAATAACTTTCTCTCTGCGTCTAATTTCTTCATTTAGCCGTTCAAGCAGGTTTGTGCTCTTTAATCTCGATTGAACCTGACCAACCACTACGTATCGAAAGGCATCTTCGAAGCCTTCGTCCAACTTTTCACAGGCTTTTTGGTATTTCGGTTGTTCTATACAGCCGTTGACCAGATTATTATTGGCCTTTCGGGCCATTTCAACATCTGTCAATTTAAACAGGACCTTAACCGCTTCTCTGAAAGGTTTTGATTCTTTCTTAGGAATACAGCTAAGGATGTTACGCATAAAGTGTACCTGACATCGTTGCCATGAAGCGTGGGTAAATGATTGTTTGATCGCTTTAACTAAGCCCTTGTGGGCATCAGAAATCACCAGCTTTACGCCATTTAACCCTCTGGCTTTAAGGTAGTCGAAGAAGAGAGACCAGGTTTCATCACTTTCGTTATCTTGAATCATAAATCCGATGATTTCTCGCTCACCTTCTTCAGAAATACCAACCGCTATATGGCAGCTTTTAGATACCACACGATGATGTTCTCTAATCTTGATGTAAATGACGTCGGTCATAATGTAAGGAAATACTGTGTCGGATAGTGAGCGGTTTTGCCACTCGGAGACCAATGGATCTAGTTGTTCTGTTAAGCTAGAAACAAAGGATTTAGAGACTGATTTACCGCACAGTTCCTCAACAATTTGAGACACTTTTCGAGTAGATACACCAGAGACATACATTTCTAACATTGAAGCCAAAAGAGCCTTCTCGTTGCGCTGATAACGTTCAAATACAGTTGGAGAAAATTCACCGTCACGCGTGCGAGGGACTTTCAATTCTAGCGTACCCACACGAGTCGTCAACTCTCTATCGTAATAGCCGTTACGTTGGCTTTTACGGTCATCTGAACGTTCGTAACTGGTTGCTTGAATGTAATCCGTACGCTGCTCTTCCATTAATTGGTTAAAAACGGTTTGTAGGATTTGCTTGGCTGCATTATCTTTGACCGAATGGTCAATTAGGCTTTGTATATCTTCTGTTTCCAGTGTAAAATGTACTTGGGTCATGTAAAGTCCTCCTGGGTATGTTTTTGTGGTTAAAAACATTGTACCGTAAAAGGACGTTTACATGGCCTTTTTACTTTTACACAATTATATGGACTTTATCGAAAAGTGTGTCTTTAGGGACAAATATTAGAGAAAAAAGAAAAGAGAAGAATTTTTCACAGGAGTATGTGGCTGAGAAAATGCAGGTTAGTAGACAAGCAGTATCGAAATGGGAAACAGGTAAATCAGTACCGTCGATGGCTAACCTTAAAAAGTTGGCGGAATTATTTTCGTGCGACATAGATGAGCTGCTCTCTAATGGTAAACGTGAAAAAGAAACAGCTCCACCTACTACAAAATGTAATCTTTACGATATATTAGGTATACTGTTGTGTTTCATGCTTTTCGTTATTGGCATGGTGTATGCAGAACAAGTGCCATTACTTACTATAGTAGGGATATTAGGTCTATCTGGAACTATGTTTTTTTATAATCGATATATTAATGGAAATTAGTTTTAGATAAGGGACAAAAAGCAAGCACCCAGGCATCAGCCGGTGTGCTTGCTTTCATTCTATCTATCCAAACTATTTTCTACGCTTAACTTCAATTCTGTAGCCATCTGGGTCTGTGACGAAGAAGTAGCTTGGTGTGCCGCCGGACAGGCCTTTTAAGTCGCCTGTTTTGTAGGCAGATTCTTTACAGATGTCGTGCATTTTTTCCAGGTCATCAACTTTCACGCCTAAGTGACTGAAGCCGTCTCCGATAGTGTATGGATCGGCATCATAGTTGTAAGTGAGCTCAATCTGTACAGAAGAGCCGGGAGAATTCAGGTAAATTAAATCGAATTTATTTTCCGGGAATTCTCTGCGGCTAGCCACTTCAAAATCAAACAGGTTAGTGTAGAAGTCTAAAGTCGCTTCAATGTCTCTAACACGCAGGCAAATTTCAACAAGTTCTTGGTTCATGGTATCATCCTCCATAATAGTTTCTCTATTTATTCTAGCATGAATTGGATATATACGCATTTCTTAGGCTGTGCGAGTTAAATACTAAAGGACAGAATGTATTATTTTATTCGTCTATCTCAAAAGGGATAACGATAGTGAAAGTCTCGTCATCTCCTGCGTCGGGTATAGGCGATTCGTTACCAAACCAGGCATGGTGGCGGATTCTGTAAGAACCAGGGTCCTCTATTGAACGCGTAGCCGAACTGAAATAAGGCATGATGTCCTCCGTACTTTCAGGAAAAATCGGGTAAGCGCCTAAACTGTTTGTACCTGTACCCCATTCTTCATCTACTTCTCTCCAGGTTCCATTGTCGTAGTAGTCAATGACGGGCATCGGATTCATATAAAAGAGCTCGTCTTCCAAATTAGTGATGGAATGACTGGACTCGCTCTCTAAGCCGTGAAAGGTTACTTCGACAAAGTCAGGGTTATCGTAGTCCTGAACGGAAGCGCGTGAACAGGCCGTCAGAAAAAGCAGCATAAGAATAGTTGGCCAAAACAGTTTATTGAGTATAGGTTTATGGTTATCCATATGTTTTCTCCTAACCTTAGTGAGTGTTCCTAAAGAGTTGCGACTTGATTTCGATTCAGTCTCGTACTGGTAGGCAGTTATATTCTATCATTGGTACTACAGGTGGTTTAAGTTTACTATAGCATGCCCCGACTGATTATTCAGTTGTTTATAAATAATAATCTGTAAGTATGTAATCTGATTTATTTCCGACATAAAAGCGATTATACCTCTTATTACTAACAAAACCATTTATAATCCCGGCCCAACGTGGTAAACTCTAGACCGCGGCAGATTCCATACAAGGGGTCTGCACAACTTTAATCATACAGTCAAGCAGCTGAATGCTTCAGAGCAATTCAGCTTTAGAAAAGAAAGCAGGAGAATAACATTAAACAATCATTTGAAACTTTCGGGATCAGTCCCGAGATAGTGAAAGCACTGACGAGTTTACGTTATTACAATCCAACGGCGGTACAGGAAGCAGTTATTCCGTTGGCTTTGGAAAAACAGGACGTATTAGTTGAGTCTCAAACAGGAAGCGGGAAGACCGTCGCTTTTGGTATTCCCCTTTGTGAACAGGTAGAATGGGAAGAAAACAAACCGCAGGCCATCATTTTAGTACCAACACGTGAACTGGCTTTGCAGGTTAAGGACGACCTTATGAATATCGGCCGGTTGAAACGGATAAAGGTGACGGCGGTATTTGGAAAGTCCTCTTTTAAAACACAGAAATCTGAACTGAAGCAGAAAAGCCATATTGTGGTTGGGACGCCGGGCCGGATGCTGGAACATCTAAGAGAAGGCACGCTGAAGGTGGATAAAGTCAGCAGTCTCGTCCTGGATGAGGCGGATGAAATGCTCAATATGGGCTTTATTGATGAAGTGGAAGAGATTATCGGACAGTTGCCGACCAATCGCCAGACGATGCTGTTTTCAGCCACCATGCCATCAGAAATCGAACGCCTGGCCAGCTTTTACATGAGCGATGACCGAGCAACTGTAAAAATGGAACAGTCAGAGCAGAATACGCCTAAAATCGTACACTCTTACATTAAAGTGGACGAAGACACTAAAGAAAAACAGCTATTGGACTTATTAACGATTGAAAATCCCGATGCCTGTATCATCTTTTGCAATACAAAAGACGTCGTCGATTCGGTTGAGCAGTATTTGAACAAAGCAGGCTTGCCGATTGATAAGCTGCACGGTGGGATGGACCAGGATGACCGTCTGGCCGTACTGGATGATTTCCGCTATGGAAAAATTCGTTACTTGGTCGCAACCGATGTGGCTGCTCGTGGAATTGACATCGATAGTGTAACGCATGTCGTCAACTTTGATGTACCCTTTGAAAAAGAGAGTTACACACACCGAACGGGCCGAACAGGTCGTGCAGGTAAAACGGGACTGGCGTTAACGCTGGTCAGTGACAAAGATCAGAAACGATGGGAAGAAACACAAGACTATGCTTTTGATGACTCACAAGAAGTCACTGAAGTGTTTGCCCCCAAAGAACGTTTAGTCGCTCGTGCCATGACCGCTTTTCAAAAGAAACTGACTACACGCGTAGCGCCTAAAAAAGCCCGTAATAAAGAGCTGAACAAGGACATTACCAAGGTTTACTTTAATGGCGGCAAGAAGAAAAAACTGCGCGCAGTTGATTTCGTCGGCACACTGACAAGTATTAAGGATTTGTCAGCTGACGATATCGGCATTATCACGATTCAGGAAAATGTCACCTATGTTGAAATCATGAACGGCAAAGGCCCATATGTCATTTCCGAAATGCAGGACCGCACGGTTAAAGGAAAAACACTGAAAGTCCGTAAAGCACGCAAGTAACAGGACCGCCCAGCTATTAAAAGAGGTATTGGCATTAAGAAGCGATCTATGCTAGTAACATTTAGAAAAAGGACATTCCAATTTGATTTGGGTGTCCTTTTTACTTACTTAAAATAATTAGTATATTATCTGTTCCGAATGCATTATAATAAATCAAAGTCCCCAGGTTTTTAAAAGGGATAAAAAAGGGGAAATTAAAATGATTAAACTTATGGCAGATTCGACGTGTGATTTATCCAAGGAGATTATCGAACGGTATAACATTGGCGTGGCACCGTTAAATATTGAAATTGAAGGCGCTAACTACCGTGATAAAATAGACATAACCTCAGATCAGTTTTTTGAACGCCTGCCTGATATGGAAAAATTGCCGACGACAGGCGCTCCCAGTCCGGATACCTACTTGAGTATTATTGAAGAGGCGATGGCAGAGGGCTATAATGAATTCTTGTGTATCTGTATGTCGAGTGGGACAAGTGCGTCCTATCAAACGGCTGAACTCGCACGAGATACGTTTTATGAAAAATACGAAGATTCAGATGTAAAAATCCATGTGGTCGATTCCTGGTCCATGAGTCATGGCAGTGGCTGGCTGGTGCTTAAATCGGCTCAGTTGCTTGCAGAAGGCTATACATTTGAAGATCTGGTAGCTTTCAATGAAACACATAAAAAACAAGTGAAACACTTTTTATGCGTGGATGATTTGCATAACTTAACGAAAAGCGGACGCATCTCAAATACGGGTGCGTTTATCGGCAGCCTTTTAAAAGTGAAACCCATCATGAGTATGAAAGATGCGAAAGGACATATTGAGGCCAAAGTTAGAGGGACTAAAAAAGCTCTGAAGTATTACGTCGAAGAATTTAAGAAACGGGTCGATACGAAATGGACGAACTTTATTATCATCGGCTATTCAAATGACGAAAACATTGCCTTGGAGCTGAAAGAAAAGCTTGTGCAGGAGACAGACTTCGACGGCACCATTTACATTATGCAGATGGGCGTCGCTGTAGGAACCCATGTCGGTCTGGGCGGCTTGTCTCTGTTCTTCATGGAAAAAGAAATGGTTTAAGTAAATCCAGGTCCTCCAGGAAATCTCTGGAGGACTTTTTAAAGTAATAACGAGGAATTTCATCATTTTGTTTCATGTGAAACAGTTTGTGGTCGAAGTGTTAATATAATACAATTATATTAAGGGTATCATAATCTTAATAACTAAGGCTAATATATGTCTATAAGAAATGATGCAGGAGGGCACTCATGGATGAACAGTTAGTTTACGAAATTCTATCAGTAGTAGACGAAATACCCCGAGGAAAAGTTGCGACGTATGGTCAGATTGCCCGGCTGATTGGGAGAGAAAAGAGTGCCCGACTAGTGGGAAAAGTTCTGAGTCAAGCTGATTTTTACGGTAGTTATCCTTGTCACCGTGTAGTCAATCACGCAGGACGTCCGGCTCCGGGATGGAAAGAGCAGTGGGCGTTACTGGAGGCTGAAGGGGTACCTATGAGAGATGCTACGCATGTTGACATAAAAAGCTGTCGGTGGGGACTGTGATAAGGTGTTAAAGTGTGTCAGTTTCATCAGGACACGCTTTATCCGCTGTTATTTCGCTATACTTGTGTCGATTAGCACTTAATTGATACAAGTAAAGCGACAATAAGGAAAAACTCATGCCGATTAACCGCTATCGGTATGAGTTTTTCAATTTTAGTAAGAAAGTTGTGTCGATGACAGCGTATTTGGAAAAGTTTTAGTCATTTACCGGAAAAGTAGTTCCGAATAAAAGTTTAGTTTAAAAAGACACGACTCTCAAGGCTTAAAAATCTTTTACAAAAAGAAAAAAGAGACCAGCGTCTACGGATGCTGGTCTCTTTTCTCATATTTGACTTAATACTAATATTCCATTGCTTTCAGGTCGTCAATTGTGACATCCTGTTCTTCATAATTATCGACCATAAAGCCGCTCAAGTTAGAGAATTCTTTATAGAAGAGGTCATAAGCCGTCATGTCGGAATTGAAGTTGTCCTGATTTAATTTATAAATAAGTTCTTTTGCCCTAGCTTGGGTATCGCTGTCCAGTTCCCAGCTGTCCGGTCTCAGACGGCCTTTTTCATCATACTCAGGATTCTCACCGTAAATCATGTCACGGTAAATGCGGTCCTGATGCATGATAGGTGTCTCGTGCGTTCCTTTTTCTTCCATCACTTTGTACAAGCCGATGCAGTAGACAGGGAAGAAAGGAATAACGGAGCTGGCTTTAGTCGTAACGGCAGTCGCTACAACAATCAGCGCTTTCCCGTTGATGTCAGTAAGCAGTTCATTGATGTTGTCTGCTTTTTCATCGCAGTCGGCTTTCGCACGACCCAATGTTCCGCCACCGTAGTAAGGACGGTTCAGTTCGCTGCCCAAATAGGAGTAGTTTGTCGTCAGAACGCCTTCACTTAAAACATCCGCTTCTTTCAATGCTTTCATCCACAGTTCCCAGTCTTCACCGCCCATGACTTTAACGGTATCAGCTATTTCCTGTTCTGTCGCAGGTTCAAGTGTATCGGTGAAAAACTCTTCTTTTTGCATGTTAATGTTTGGACCAACGACGCTCTCGCCAATTGATTTAATAGAGGAGGTGTAGGTTTCTCCAGTATCCGGATCTGTTCGGCGACCGCTTGCGAGACTGTAGACAACCAAGTCGACTTTTCCGCCAAACTCTTCCTTGATATAGTCAATCACTTGCTGCTTGCTTTCATGACTGAAGGCATCCATGACAAAGTTCTTGGCAATCAGGCCTTCTTTTTCAGCGGCTTCTTTGAAGGCAGTATTATTGTACCAGCCGGCTGTTCCCAAGTTACGTTCACTTTTCGGTCCTTTTTCAAAAGAGACACCAATTGTATCTGCACCGGCACCAAAAGCGAGACTGATGCGAGTTGCGAGTCCGTAACTTGATGAAGCACCAATAATCAGTACTTTTTTCGGTGCATTATAAGTTCCTTTACTTTTAACGTAATTTATTTGATTTAAAACTTCCTGCTTCAAACCTACCGGATTGACCCCTAAAGCCACATTACCCCGAATATTCTGTTTGAATTCAACCATAAATCATTTCCCCCTATAAACTTCTTATAGGAATATAATAGCAGAAATTGAGACACATAGAAATATATTTTGAGTATCAAAGTAAATTTTCTGTTTTCGTTGTCAAATCAAGGCTTTTTTAAACGCGCTTAGAAAGAACGATTGTTATAAAATCCAATAATTCTCTCAAATAAATGCAATCTGCTATACTAAAATAAGAACAGTATACATTTTTAGGATTAGGAGTGAAACGGATGAAGGTTATTCCAATCAAAGCATTATCTGATAATTATATTTGGGTGATTGAAGAAGGAAAAGAAGCAGTGGTAGTCGATCCCGGAGAAGCAGAGGGCGTCCTACACTACTTAAAGCAGAATGAGTTTAATCTGAACGCGATTTTACTGACACACAAACATCATGATCATATCGACGGACTTGAAAAAGTTCTGGAAAGTTATCCTGATACTCCCGTATATGGACCAATTGAAACGGAGAGTCTAGTGACTGAGGTGGTAAAAGACGGCGACCAGTTCGAACTTTTTGGTAAAAAGGTAGACGTTATTAAAACAGCGGGACACTCAGAAGAGCACATCAGCTATTTAATGGACCAGCACCTCTTTTGCGGCGATGCCTTATTTTCTGCCGGCTGCGGCCGCGTTTTCACGAAAGACTATCAGGCCCAGTTTGATGCCCTGAAATTTTTCAACTCGCTGGAAGGCGAAGTAAAGGTTTATGCAGGTCATGAGTATACTGAAACCAATTTGCGCTTTGCTCAGTCCATTGAACCGGAAAACAAGGAAATCGAAACAGCTCTTAAAGAAGTCAGGAATCTTCGGGAAAAAGACCAGCCAACACTGCCGTCAACAATTAAAAAAGAGAAGCACATCAACTTATTTATGCAGGCAAGAGATTTGAGTATGTTCACCGACTTGCGTAATCAAAGAGATACATTTTAAGACAAAAAGTGAAACAATCGTCTTGTTCTGGGCTGCAATAGCTTAATAAAGATGATTGTTTTTGTTTGTGAAAAAATTAAATAATACTGAGGATATTGATTGCCGGAATGCTGTCGTTCTTTTAAGGTAAACGTGAATATAATTGTTCAGATATGAGCATTAGGCAGTTGTAGTTAGTACATAAGGGAAAAGGAGGAAATAAAATGAAGGCGCTTTCGTTTGCTGGAGTAGATAAGAAAGAAGTTTTGGATAAGGAGAAACCCGAGGTAGAAAAAAGTACAGATGCAGTCGTCAAGCTTGTCAAATCAACTATCTGTGGGACAGACTTGCACATTATGGCGGGTCACGTACCTGAGGTTCCAAATGGATTGACCATTGGACATGAAGGAGTCGGAGTTGTAGAGGAAGTCGGCAGTGGGGTATCCAATTTCAAAGTAGGGGACAAGGTACTCATTTCCTGCGTTACATCCTGTGGAAAATGCCACTACTGTAAAAAGGGACTTTATGCTCACTGTGAGGACGGCGGATGGATTTTAGGCCATTTGATTGATGGCACGCAGGCAGAGTATGTGCGTATTCCGCATGCGGATAACAGTCTCCACCATGTACCAAAAGGGATGGATGATGACAGTCTGGTTATGCTGAGTGATATTCTGCCAACCGGGCTGGAAATTGGGGTGCTGTCTGCTCACGTTGAACCGGGTTCTACTGTTGCTATTGTTGGAGCCGGTCCAATCGGCATGGCAGCTTTACTGACAGCTCAATTTTATTCACCAGGTAAAATTATTATGATTGATCTGGATGAGAACCGACTGGAAATGTCCAAGAAGTTTGGTGCCACCCACACGGTCAACTCCAAGGATGCAAATGATGCCATCAAGCAGATAATGGATATGACAGACGGCATTGGAGTAGACGTAGCCATGGAGGCTGTCGGCTATCCGCAGACATTCGATATCTGTCAGAAAATTATTGCTCCAGGAGGGAATATTGCCAATATCGGTGTACACGGCCAGAGCGTGGAACTGCATCTGGAAACACTGTGGATCAAGAATATCAATATTTCAACCGGTTTGGTCAGCACCTATACGACACCAATGCTACTGAAGACAGTAGAATCAGGTAAAATCACGCCGAAGGAACTGGTGACGCATCACTATCACTTTGATGATATTTTAGAGGCGTATAAGACTTTTGAAAATGCCTCTGAAAATAAGGCGTTGAAACTGATTATCGACTTCGAATAATAAATGTCTATTCACCTACAAAAAGAGCAATTGTCATTTCCTGCAATTGCTCTTTTTTACATAATATAGCCATTTTGATGAGGTGTTTTTGAAAATACTAAGCGAATGGTCTAGCGTTATGTTGTTTTGCTAATTTTGATTGAAATTCACAAGTGGTATCAATTGTATTAAACTGTTATTTTGAATAATATGTTAATCACCTTGTATCGGGTGTATAACTTTACATGTATCAGTACATATAGTTATTATTACGAAAATAACAGTTATAGAGGATTTATTATGCATTTTGGTGGAATAGGCTACGTCGTTTTGGCTGCTATATTCTGGGGACTCTCAGGCGGCTTGTACGGTTTTCTAATGGACAAGGGCTGGGATCCGCTCACGATTTCGTTTTATAGAGGATTTATCGGCATGATAGGGGTGAGTATCTGGTATGCATTGAAGCCCTCGGGCTGGAACAAGAAATTGATTCTGTGGTCCTTAGTCGCAGGTATTGGTGTGGCCGGGAACTTTATCTTTTATGCGGTGAGTATTTCAGAGGCTAGTATTGCTGTAGCAGCAACTTTAATGTACACTGCACCCATTTTCGTCCTGCTGATATCCTTTATATTTAACATTGAAAAGGCGACACTGTTTAAATGGCTGGCGATAGGCGCGGTAACAGCCGGTATCGTCTTGATGACCGAAGTGTATGATATGGGGTCGGAAGGCGTAACCCTCTTTGGCATTTTGACCGGTCTAGGAGCTGGATTGTCTTACGCCATGTTTTTATTCGGCTTTAAAAAAGCAGGGGAACACGGTGAGCCGCAAAGTATATTAATAACAGCTTTTCTCACGTTCTCTTTGATCCTGCCGTTTTTTATGGATTTTGACGAAGCCCTTTCCGTTACGACCTCACCTGATTTGTTATGGATGATATTACTGGGAGTTTTTGGAGCCGAGGTCTCTTTCTTCTTATATGTCGAAGGTCTGGAAAAAGCCTCACCGACTGCGGCCTCTGTTTCAGCCATGGTGGAACCCGTCACAGCCTCACTGTTTGGGGTACTAGTCATGAGCGAAGTTCTGACAGTGATACAGATGGTCGGGATGGGTATTATCCTTGGAACGGTCACCGTTTTGAACATGAAAAAAGACTAAATATTAGGCTGGCTTTTTGAAATATCGTATAATGAAGTTAACTAAAAAAGAGAAGAGTGGGTACAAATGATTAAAGGCATTCACCATAAAGGGTTTCATGTTGTGGATATGGAGGAAACGCTCAAGTTTTACTGTGATAAGCTGGGCTTTAAAAAGGCCTTTGAGATATATGATGACGACGATAAGCCTTGGATTGTTTATGTAAAAGTAGCAGAAGATTCTTTCCTGGAGTTCTTCTATGACGGACCTAAAGAAGAAAAAAGCCAGGTCGATCATATCTGCTTTGAAGTGGATAATATAGAAAAAGAAGCGGAACGCATGAAAAGCAAAAATATTCCTTTTGCTGCAGAGCTCTCAAAAGGAAAAGACAACAACTATCAGTTCTGGATTAAAGACCCGGACGGCAACTGGCTGGAGTTCATGGAAATGCAGCCTGACTCGCCTCAAGCACAGAGTTAACTAGAAAAACTGGCTTACGATCACGCTCCTATTCAGGAAGCTGATCGTAAGCCAGTTTTTCTATAATGCCTTCATGTTCAGGGTGCTCATCTAACAGTTCTGTTTTGGTGAATAATTTGAATTCAGAAAAGTCAAAGCCGGGGACGACTGTGCAGCTGACTAGGGCGTACCCTTTTTCAACAGTTGAACCAAAAATGGTTCCGGCAGAAACCGTATGATTGAGCCGCTGACCTTGCTCAGGTGCAGTACCAAGTGTTGTCTGACAGTAACTGCCGTCTTTCATGAGTGAATGAACAGTCAAAGGAGAGCCGGCATGAAAGAACCAGAGTTCATCTGACGATAATTGGTGAAAATGAGACGGACTGTCTTCTGTTAACAGAAAAGTGATGTTGGTATACAAAGGAAGCTGACGTCCGTTTTGTTCATACTCTTCCGCCGCTTTATCGGTCTGCTTATAGTAGCCGCCTTCCGGATGGGGGATGAGATTCAGTTCCTCAATCCACTGTTGAGCTGTTTCCATAATGTGTCGCCTCCAAGGATATGATTTGCTTTCAGTTTATCATAGAGTTCGAATAAGTCTAATACGGAATTCTCCGAGCCTATCCGGCAGTTCTAATAAAAGGTTACTAATTTAAAATAAGTAACAAAGATGGTACAATAAAACTGTAGACTAATTTGATAGAAAAGGATGAGTGATAATGGATAAAATGAAATTTGTAGTCAAGGCAGAAACGGACGGCTTTGCTCTGACGGCTAAAACTGGCAACCATGAGCTGGTGCTGGATGAGTCAGAAAAATTCGGCGGAAAGAATTCAGGTCCTAATCCGATGCAGACAGCTTTAGCAGCACTCGTATCTTGTGAAAATGTGACAGCTAACATGGCAGCACGGGAAATGGATTTCGATTTGCAGAGATTGACCTTTACGGTAAGTGGTGAATTTGACCCACGCGGTTTCATGGGAGATCCTAACGTGCAGCCTTACTTTGAAGAAGTTATCGTGAATGTCAAAGTGGAAACATCCGAAGAAGATGACCGCATTAAACTCCTTGAAGAACAGGTAGAAGCGCGCTGCCCGATTTACACACTATTTAAAGCAGCAGGCGTTAAACTGACAAATAACTGGGTAAAAGCCTAGACAGATAAGAAATACTCCAAACGGTATCAAAGCCGTCTGGAGTATTTTTTATGTCCATATCAGTTTTTCTGTAGTAGAAAGAAGACATAACCGTAGTAGTCTGCATAATTTTCAAAAAGTCTGATTTCAAATTCGCTTTCTTGGATGACAGCCTCAGCTTCTGGATTGTTCGGATATTTCTGTTTCATTTTCTCAATATTGCCTTCTAAAGGTGCATAATAGTGAATGCTCCAGTCGGCTTTCGGCAGCAAAAAATGACTGAGAGTAATGAATCCGCTGCGTTTAATGACAGCCAGCTTTTCTTCAACTGTAGCCATTTCATCATAGCTTTCATCCCAGAACTTTTGTAGAGCTTTCGGGCGGCTATCGCTTAACCAGCAGATTTCGCTACAGGCAATGATTCCTCCAGGTTTCAAATACCTCCGCCAGTCTTTCAGGCCATTCTCAAATCCCATAATATAAATAGCACCTTCAGACCAGATTAAATCAAAGCTGTCTTCGTCAAAGGGCAGCTGGTCCATCGATGCACAGACTGTTGTCACACGGTCCTCCAGTCCTCTCGCCTTGATTTTATTATTGAGTGAATCCAGAAATGGTTGATGGTTATCCACGGCCACAATCGTAGATTCTTTAAATCGATCAGCAAGGTAAAGTGTTTGTCTTCCCCGCCCGCAACCGACATCAAGAATTTTCAGTGGTTCATCCATAGGCACAAATGAAGTCGCCTTGAGTGTGGACTCTTTGCTCCCTGGCCCTAGCTGGTCCAAATTATCATATAGCTCAAAAAAATAGTCTGTCATTGTACCACCGTCCTCTTTGTTATTTATTATAGGGGAGTGAGGAGGTTTAGTCGATAGGGTTATAAAGTATACCTAACAATAAATAAGTTAAATAATAGCAACTTTTGGTTAAAAGTTTCATAAAAGAGAGTTGATTTGGACATTTTGGTTCATAGTAAGGTACAATGTACCACAAAGAAAGCGTTTTATTGACACTAAGTTTTATATTGATATGATGAAGAGGAATAAGGAGATAATGACTATGGCTATAGCTACAATCAGACTTAAAGAATTCAAGAAAGAGTCGAGTTCAACCGAAGCAACAATCATTGATTATATTTTAAGAAGTCCAGAGGAAACGAGCAGGTTAACCATTTATAAGCTTGCAGAAAAGACGTTTTCCTCGCCATCCACCATTATCCGCTTGTGTAAAAAGATTGGGTATGAAGGATATAAGGACTTTTCAAAAGATTTGATCTATGAACAGGCTATAAGGCTCAATTATAAAGAAAAAAACATCACTGACTTGACCCGGGATGATGAAGGCGAAGATATTATCCGAAAAGTGACACACAAGAATATTCTTTCTCTTGAAGAAACGTCGCAGCTCATGGATGTCAATGTGATTAAGAGATGTGTAGAAGAAATGCTGCGGTGTGAAAAACTGTCTATTTTTGGAATCGGAGCATCGCTGATTGTAGCGAAAGATGCCCAGCTGAAATTTACCCGGATCAATAAAATGTCTTATGTCAGTGAAGACTGGCATACACAGCTACTGATGGCGAAAAACATGAGTGATAGGGATTTAGCACTTGTCATCTCTTATTCGGGACAGACTGAAGAAATGATAACGTGTGCAGAAGTGGCCAAAGAAAATGGAGCAACTATTATCTCTATTACAAAAAATGAAGAGTCTCCCATCAATCAGCTGGCGGATTTATCATTATACGTCGCATCGAGTGAATTTTCTTTCAGAAGTGGAGCGATGTCTTCCCGAATTGCGCAGCTGAATGTCATCGATATACTGTACACCACCTATATCAATAAAAAATATGAGCAGTCTCTTGAAATACTGGAGAAAACTCAAATTAGAAAGGAGAAGGAATAGTGGTAGAACTAGGAAAAATGGCAACAGAGAAACAAAATCCGAACACCATGAACTTAGATGAAATGACTGTCAGAGAAGCAGTGGCAGTGATGAATCAGGAAGATAAAAATGTGGCAGAAGCAATTGGGGAGGTGATACCAGAAATTGAAGAAGCTGTTAAAATCATTATTTCCCAACTCGAAAAGGGGGGACGATTGATTTATACAGGTGCAGGAACCAGTGGAAGACTAGGTGTATTGGATGCGGCTGAGTGTCCGCCCACATTCGGTACCCCTAAAGAACAAGTTGTAGGCTTGATAGCAGGTGGTCAGAGAGCTTTTACAGAAGCAATTGAAGGGTCGGAAGACAGTCTGGAAATGGGTAAAAGTGATTTAGAAGCAATTGATTTGAATGAGAATGATGTAGTGGTTGGACTTGCGGCTAGCGGACGTACACCTTATGTTATTGGTGCATTGCAGTATGCCAATGAGATAAACACACCTACTGTAGCTGTCGCCTGTAATAAAAACAGTGAAATAGGCAAGGTTGCGAATATAGCAATTGAAGCTGTTCCGGGTCCGGAAGTACTGACAGGTTCTACGCGATTAAAAGCAGGATCAACGCAAAAAATGATTCTGAACATGCTGTCTACTGTTTCCATGGTAGGCATAGGGAAAGTATATAAAAATTTGATGGTCGATGTGCAGCCGACAAATGAAAAACTCGTCTCTCGTGCAGAAAATATTGTGATGAAAGCTACAGATGCGGACAGGGATACGGCTAAGAAAAAACTAGCAGAGAGTAACGGTAATGTTAAGTTAGCAATTATTATGATTTTATTGAATACAGACAAAGACTCTGCTGCTGAAAGATTGAATGAATCGAATGGACACATAAGAAAAGCGCTATAAGAAAAGGAGAATAGTCAATGGTTAAAAATAATGAAACCTTAATTCAGGAAATTGTAGAAGCCGTCGGTGGTTCGGAAAACATTAATTCGGCAACAAACTGTATGACTCGCCTGCGTATTAATATCAAAGATAAAGAAAAAATTCAGCATGATACCCTTAAGAATACTGAAGGGGTTATGGGAGTTGTAGATGCAGATACACTTCAAGTCGTTGTTGGACCAGGAAAAGCAAAAAAACTGGCTGACTTACTCGTTGAGAAATACAATGTGCCTGCTTCATCTGATTCTTCAAATAACTGGCAGGACAACAAACAGTCAGTTAAGGACCGTCAAAGCCAAGGCAAGCTGAAAAATGCATTGGAGACAATAGCGAACATCTTTATTCCAATGATTCCTGCTATTATCGCTGCTGGTATTTTCCAAGGGTTCAGCAGCTTGATTGGAACAATGATGGGTGAAGGGACGATATCCGGCGATGTCTGGGAAGGTATACGTCTGACCTTTGCTTTGATTGGTAACAGTTTCTTAGGTTACTTCGCAATCTTTACTGGTGTGAATGCGGCTAAGCGTTTCGGAGCGACGGAAGCTTTAGGTGGAATGGTAGGGGCCGCGTCAATTGCCGCACCTCTTATTGATTTATCTACTTTAGTTGGTTTATATGATGCGGAAGAACCACTAAACTCTATACTGACTACAGGAAAAGGCGGAATTATCGGGGTTATCTTTGGCGTATTCATTTTAGCCAAGATAGAAAGAGCCGTACGTAAACGTGTACCGGATGTTCTCGATCTGATTCTGACACCTGTCATTACCTTGCTAGTGACCATTCTATTGATGGCCTTCGTCATCATGCCTGTTTCAGGATTCCTGTCAGACTGGTTAGTCAGTGCTTTAAGTATAATTATCGGATCAGAAAATATGATAGTCAGCGTTATCTCAGGCTATATACTGGCGGCAGTCTTCCTGCCGATGGTTCTCTTGGGATTACACCACGGCTTAATTCCAATTTATGCTATTCAGCTGGAAGCATTGGGTGGCGTATCGCTCTTCCCGGTACTGGCAATGGCTGGAGCTGGACAAGTTGGAGCAGCAATTGCTATTTATATGATTGCTAAAAAAGTAGGAAACAGACGTCTGAAACAAGTCATCTCAGGTGCGTTGCCTGCAGGGATTCTCGGTATTGGTGAACCGTTGATTTACGGCGTTACCTTGCCACTAGGTAAACCATTTATTACAGCAGGTCTTGGATCCGGATTCGGTGGAGCCTACGTTATGCTGATGGGTGTCATGGCAAATGCATGGGGACCTTCAGGCTGGGTAGCTCTTCCATTAATGCAAGGGTCAGGCATACTGCATTACGGTATCGGTATAATCATTTCTTATATCGGTGGATTTATCATTACACGTGCCTTTATAAAAGCGAAGGACATTGAACATGTCTAAACAATTAGGATTCTCGGTCTACGTTTCTCACTTTGACAAACAGAAAGAAGCACTCGAGAAGCTTAAAGGGCAACAGTATCCCGTCTTTACTTCCTTACACATGAGTGAAGAAATGTCGCCGGATTATGTTGCGAAGGTGGAAGCAATGTGTCAGTGGCTTAGTGAGAACGACTTCGTTATTCTGGCAGACGTTTCACCCGTTACCATACAAAAATTTGAAGAAGCGTCCTTACTGACTTTGGCTAAAAGACTTAAACTGGACAATGTCCGTTTAGATTACGGCTTTGATTTTGATAAAATCGAACTGGGAGAAGCGTTGGCTATGACATTCAACGCTTCAACAGTCGATGCAAAGCAGCTCAGGTTTCCACATGCCTTATACATGCACAATTTCTATCCGAGACCGGAGACAGGACTTGATGCGGACCAATTCGTTCAAATGAATGAAGGGATACGTTCTGCTGAAGGAGAAGTCGCTGCTTTTATAGCTGGAGATACAGAGTTAAGAGGACCGCTGTTCGAAGGTTTGCCTTCATTGGAACATCATCGTGGGCAATCACCGTATGCTCAGTATGTAGATTTGGTTAAGAACTACAGTATTGAAAAGATATTTGTAGGGGATCTGACACTTTCTCCAACAGAACTGGATAGGGTTCATGCCTATACTGAGGACGGCATTATACGTCTTCCAGTTCAGTTTTCGGAGGAGGATGCCTACCTGTATCATCAGCCGTTTACTGTCAGGGTTGATTCTCCCAGTAAGCTGATTCGCGTTCAGGAATCAAGGGAGTACGCACAGCCTGGCAGAAAAGTTTTGCCGACTCATACAGAAGATAGACCCAAAGGAACAGTCACTATGGATAATGAGCATTATCTTCGTTATTCAGGTGAAGTTCAGATAACCAAAGCTAATTACTCAGCTGATAAACGAGTGAATGTCATCGGAAAGATTGACGAGTATTATCATTTATTACTGGACAACCTGCATAATGGAGATACCTTTATGTTTATTGAGGAAGACTAAGAAAAGCCAGTTCCCATTTGAGGAGCTGGCTTTTTACTGTTCTTGAAAATAAATATGCCATCTTAGGTAGACTCGGCAAGTCTTAGTAGTCGAGAATACCGAAGAAGGGAGGTTTTCGGTAAGGTGAAATGACAAGGGCATTTCAGTCTGCTGAAGTGAGATGGTCTTGGGTAAAGTGAAGAGTCAGCGAAGTCTGACTCTACCGAATATAAAAGCCCTTAGGTAAGCTCAAAAATTAATAGGCTTGAGAATGCCATACTTTATCAAAGTTTGGCATTCTGGCTGATGGGCATCTTCTGAGTTTGCCGAAGCACGGTCAAGTTCAGCAAAGTGGAAGCTCAGCCAGCGCTGAGCCTGCCAAATATTATCAAAGTTCAGCACACTCGCTGTTATAGACCTCCTGAGCCTTCTTAAGTCAGCTCCAAACAGATCCAAACAGCCGTAACCTAGCTAATAAAAGAATCCTTTCTGAAACAGACTGAGTAAAATTGGGCGCACAGCCTGCTTAGAAAGGATTTTTTAGTCAGTATATCAATTATGAGTAAAGCTCAGTCAGTACGTTAGTCCATGAGAGCAACAAGTCGGCCGGAAACTTCGTGACGCTCGAGTTTCAGCAAGCCTTCGTAGATTTCATCAAAGGTAATGCGGCTTATCTTCGGATCGATATCTCCAGAAGCCATTAAATCGTAGACAGCTGCAATATCGTCTCCATTTCCGCCAACGCTTCCTTTAAGCGAAACGGCTTTGAGGATAAGCGGGTCAGTATTGATGGTGGCTTCCAGTTTGCCCATCCCCACGAGTACAACCGTTCCGCCGGGAGCAACAACATCAATCGCTTCAGCAGTGGTTGTACCGAAGCCGGCATAGTCTACAATCAAGTCAGGCTGAACGTCTTTCAAATCAGTTACATTTTCGTAGACATGTTCAACGCCCAGTTCTTTCGCCAGTTTTCTGGCTTCAGGACTAAGGTCAACCGCATAGACATCGATACCCTCTACGACAGCTGCACGGGCAGCAATCTGTCCCAAACCACCGACACCGATGACAGCTACTTTCATGCCTTTTTTCGCGCCACCGGTTTTGAACATCGCGTGATAAGAAGTCATCCCCGCATCGGTTCCCGCCGCTGCCTGTTCAAAGGAAATTCCTTCTGGCATAGGCACTAAGTCTACTGCTGGAGCAGACACGTACTCTGAGTAGCCACCATCATAGCCATAACCGGGGCCCATGCCTACTTTACTAACAGGGCAAACACCGACTCTGTCACCAACTTTATAGTCTTCAACGCCAGGTCCGACTTCTTCAATGACTCCCGCAACTTCGTGTCCCATAATGATAGGCGTGTGTTCGATGATATTTAACCACTTTTCATCTCTCAATGCCCCTACATCCGAATGACACAAACCAGCTGCTTTCACTTTGATCAGAACGCGTCCCTCTGTTGCTTTAGGAACCTCTTTCTCCACCAGTTCCAGTGGCTCGTTCGTCGTATTGAATTGCCAGCCTTTCATTGTCATGCTAACTCCTCCTTTTAGTATATTAATATACAAGTTAACTGTAGCATAGTTATCAAACGGTTTCAATGGTGAAAAAACAAACAAGTTATTTAATTAATTGTCTCCGTTATTCTTTAAATAATGAGATAGCCTCTGTAAAATTATGCTAAACTGAGAGAAAGAAAAATCTAAGATAATAAGCTATCTAAACAATTAAGGAGTTCATTATGCAGCCTTTTTTACATACACTATCTCTAATTATGGACACATTTGGTGCAGCCGTTGTCGTGCCGGTCGTTTTGTATCTGTTAAATATTATTATGAAAGTCCCTTTAGGTAAGGCTTTCCGTTCCGGCTTGCACGCTGGAATTGGTCTGACCGGCTTTAACCTACTTATCGGAGGCTATACACCGATTGTGACTCCGGTGGTTCAGCGTATGGTAAATACAACGGGGGTCAACCTGAATAGTCTGGATACGGGCTGGCAGGCAACCAGTATCGTGGCGTATTCTACTCAGGCCGGAATGATTTTCCTGGGTCTGGGGTTGTTTCTACAGGTTGTTCTTTTCCTATTAAAAGTGACCAATGTATTTTTTCCATCAGATTTATGGAATAATTATTCCTATATGCTTTGGGGTTCAATGCTGTATTTTGCCACAGGGAATATGCTTTTGGCTATTGGCTTGATGGTTCTAATCAACCTTTATACCATGCTGTTTTCCGAAGCATTGTCACGCAGGTGGTCAACTTACTATGGCTATCCGAAGGCTACTATTGTAGCTTCTCATGCATTGGGATCATTTCCGGTTGCGGTTGCCATGAATGCCCTGTTGAACAAACTCGGGGCACATAAAGTGAAGTTCAATACGGAGTCTCTCCAGCGAAAGTTAGGACTGCTGGGGGAACCAACATCCATCGGATTCATTCTGGGACTTCTGCTAGGTATAGCGGGAAATTTGACGCGCTTGAATACAATGGAAGCCTGGGGCGAGTCTTTGACAGTAGGAGTTGCCATGGCAACCGTTATGGCAGTTTTTCCTAAAATTGCTGATCTGTTTGCCTCAGCCTTCACATCCATTACAGAAGCATCTCAGCAGTCAGCCGAGTCCAAAGAAGACGGGCGTGAGTGGGTGCTGGGTATAAACGATGCGGCGGGTTACGGAGAACCGGCAACGATTATGACCGGTCTGCTGCTTATTCCAATTGTTGTCGTTCTCTCGATTATCCTGCCGGGCAATCAGGCACTGCCGCTGGTCGATTTGGTAGCTATTCCTTATATGATTCAGGCTATAGTCTCTTTATCTAACGGCAATATTTTCAAGTCGCTGATAACCGGAACGGTTTACTTAATTATGGGGTTGTACCTCGTGACGTTTGTCTCGCCTATATTTACCGAAGTGGCTTTAGAAGTCGGCATTAATATTCCAGAAGGTGCGGTGATGATTTTCAGTCTGACCGTCATGACCAACTTACTCGGCGGCTTGCTGTTTCTCGCCTTTTTGACACAGCAATGGAGTCTGATTACACTAAGTATTGCTCTTTATATCGCTGCATTACTTGTTTTTAAAAAATTCAAACCACAAATTCTGGATTACCTTGAAAGTCAGGCATTGATCGGGGAGGAAATTTCGATAGTTGAACAGAAACAAAAAGCAGATGACCAAGGTGTGGTAAACTGATAGAAATCTGAAAGAATAAGGAGCACCCATGAATCCACTATTTAAGTTTATACTGCGTATACTGTCTTCTCCGAAAATTGATATCCAGGAAGACTATCAGTCAATGCGTCGGATGCAGAAACTGTTCAGTAAAAATCCGAAACCAACCTACCGATTTCTGGATGAGAAAATCTATGCAACAGAAGGCGATCATGAAATAGCGGTCCGGATTTTTTATCCGAAGAAAAAGAGTCACGAAGAGCCGGTGCTCTATGTTCACGGAGGAGGCTGGGTAATTGGAGACATTGAATCATACACCCGGACCTGCATTAATCTGGCGGACAGCCTGGGCCGCATCGTATATTCAGTGGATTACAGACTCGCACCGGAATACCCTTATCCGACCGGTTTGGACGACTGCCTACGGGTAGCTGAAGTACTGATGACGAAATTGGACGAGGAAGAAGAGCCCGATTGGATAGTGATGGGAGACTCAGCCGGTGCCAATCTGATTGCTGCGGTATCTCTTCTCTTAAGAGACAGAGGACGTCGACTGCCTGCAAAGCAGGTGCTTATTTATCCGGTTACGTACTGGGATCACACGGAAGACTCCCCTTTTGAATCGATTCGAACGAATGGGTATGAATATGGCCTGACGATCAAAAAAATCCAGGAGTATATGGAACTGTACGCGCCAGAAGAAGCGATGCGCAAGCATCCGACTATATCTCCTTTAATGGCGGAAGATTTGTCAAATCAGCCGGATACGCTCATTATCACGGCAGAATACGATCCGCTTAGAGATGAGGGCGAAGCATTTGGACAGGCACTGAAAGAAGCAGGCAATCATGTTCGCATCCACCGAATCCTTAACAGCGTTCACGGCTTCATTACTTATCCAAAATTTACTGAACCTGTTGAAGAAGCGTTTAAAGTTATAAATGAATTTTTAACAGACTAGCAAGGAGGCTTAGCTGATGGAAAAGAGAAATTGGGTACGGTTGGATAATGCGTCAAATATTTTTTTAGCCGCCCGTACTGAAGTGGATACGAAAGTGTTTCGCTTTTCAGCGCAGTTTAAGGATGCGGTTGATCCGGCCACCCTGCAGAAAGCGTTAATTAAAACCTATAAGGCCTATCCACTGTTTCAAAATGTGATGCGGAGAGGAATATTCTGGTATTATCTGGAGCACACCGATCGGCTCCCATATGTTCAGCCGGAAACGTTGCCGCCTTGCACAGCGATTTATCACTATGACCGAAAAGAACTGCTCTTTAGAGTACTCTACAACAAAAATCGTATTCACCTTGAAGTCTTTCATGCCCTGACAGATGGAACGGGAGCCTTATGGTTCTTTGAAGATTTACTGACCGAGTACACGCGACTGGCTCACCCGAAAGCGTTTGGTGAAGAGGCGCAGGTGACGCCTCGTCAAAAGCAGGATCTGGAAGACAGCTTTAACCGCTATTTCAAAAAGAAGAAAAAGAAGCAGGAAACTGTTCCGTCCCGAAAACCTTTTGAAAAAGCGTATAAGGAAACAGAGGACATAGAAAAAAGTCTGCAGCCTTATGAGGAACAGCCTAAGCAGAAAAATATTCACAGAGTCGGTGGAACGATTACCCCGGATCACCGTCCTCGTGTTATTGAAGTGCAGACGTCCGCTAAAGAAGCCCTTGGTATTGCGCGCTCCTATGGGGTGTCGCTGACCTTATATCTGACAGCGGTGTTTATGCAGTCTGTCTATGAAACAATCGAAGAGAAGAAGGATGACACGACCATTACGGTGTCTATCCCAGTGAATTTGAGGCAGTTCTACCCCTCCTTCTCCGTGCGGAATTTTTTTAGTACCACCTTGATGGCCTATACTTTTAAAAAAGGACAAGAAGTGGATATTAAGGACATGTGTGATGTGCTCGACCGTCAGCTGAAGAAAGAAATACAGCCTGAAGCCATCGAGAAACGCCTGAAACGATTCATCGGCTTTGAATTTCATCCGGCAATCCGAGTTGTATTCCGGCCGATAAAAGATCTGGTTCTGAAATGGGTCAATGTCTATACGAACCGGAAAATAACTGTAGCCATGTCCAATCTGGGACGTTTGAAGCTGCCCGAAGAAATTCAGCCGTATGTGACGAACATGAACTTTTATACAGCAGCCATTCGTCCGCAGTTCTGCATGAACAGTTACGGAGATAAACTGAATCTACTGTTTACGAGTCCTTTTGTCGAAACGACCATTCAGAAAAACTTTATCCGTCATTTAACAGACAAAAGACTGGCAGTACAGGTTGACGCCAATAAAGTGACGAGAGAGGAGCAGGAAGAGTGAAGCAGTGCAGAGAATGCAAGATAGATGTTCTGGATAACTGGTCGGTCTGTCCTTTGTGTCACACGCCTTTGGATGAAAAAGGCAGAGATACTACAGAAGCGCAAACGACGGCTTTTCCGGAAGTGCCCTTACGATTTCAGCGTAATAAAATCAAACAATTTCTGACTATGCTCTCCGTTGTGTCCATTGTTCTTTACTTAATCAGTCAGTCCATCTGGCGCTTTCAATTTTTCGGACTGGAATTTGTCCTGTTTGGTCTAATGGTGACCTGGCTGATGGTTATCGTACTGATTCGTAAACGGCGAAATATTGTCAAAGGCATCGTTTATATACTGATTCTCTTTTCACTGCTGAGTCTTTATTTCGATTATATATTCGGCTGGCTGGGCTGGTCGCTGACCTTTGTGATTCCGATTTTATGTATAGCAGCCCTTTTAGCGATGTTTGTCGTCATACAAGTCGTGAAGCTCCATGCCGGGGACTATATTCTCTATTTGCAGCTGGCAGCATTAATGGGCTTTGTGCCTTTTCTGTTTATCGTGATGGACTGGGTTGTTATCGACTTGCCGAGCTGGTTTTCAGTCCTGTTCAGTTTCGTGATGTTCTGGTCTGTTCTACTGAAGCACGGCAAAGCAATCAAAAGTGAACTAGCCAAACGGATGCATGTGTAAAGAAAAATAATTAAGGTGAGGTTTTATGAAACGTATAACAGTTGTTGGAGCAATTATTATTGAAGAAGGTAAAATTCTCTGTGCTCAAAGAGGGAATGAAAAGGCGCTGGCTAACTTATGGGAGTTTCCCGGAGGCAAAATTGAAGAAGATGAAACACCTATAGAAGCACTGGAAAGAGAACTAAAAGAAGAGTTGAAAATTGAAGTAGACGTTCAGCCTGAAACTTTTGAAGAAACAGCTTATCTCTATGATTTCGGAGAAGTGGTGCTCACGACGTTCATTTGTTATTTGTCAAAAGGAGAACCTGTATTGACTGAGCATCATCAGGTGAAATGGTTGACCCCGGCAGATTTAGATCAGTTGACCTGGGCACCGGCAGACATACCGGCTGTTCAAAAATTGATGACAGAAGGTGTGGAAGTATGACAGACAGTCTAACGCGCTCTCTTGAAAAAGCATTTATAAATCATGCTGTTACAGGTTCTCATTACGATCCCAAACTGATTATCAACGACACAGAAAAGAAAGAATATCTGCTTAATGTACTCCATGAAGAGATGGAAACATGCACCTCCTTCTTTTTTTCGGTTGCTTTTTTAACCCAAGACGGTCTGGCTTCACTGAAAACACAGCTTCATGACCTGAAAAAAAGAGGGGTTAAGGGACGGATTCTGACGTCAGTTTACCTGGCATTCAACCATCCGGATGTTTTTAAAGATTTGCTGACGATTCCAAATGTAGAAGTCAGAATTTCAAAAAAAGACGGCTTTCACTCAAAAGGGTATTTATTTAAACAACCCAATTACCATTCCTTTATCGTAGGCAGTTCGAACTTGACGATGGCAGCATTGAAAGTGAACTACGAGTGGAATGTACGTCTGACCTCTTATAATCATGGTCAAATGATTCAGGATATTTATGACCATATGGACAGTGAATGGTTTGAAGCCGAACCGCTTACGGGCAGATGGATTGAAAACTACCAGAGAACTTATACACCACAGTTTCGCTGGACAAAGGAATCGGAGGCTGTCATTGATGAACAGTTGTCTCCGTACATTACTCCAAATGCGATGCAAAAGGCAGCTTTGAGGAATCTGGCTCATTTACGTGCCCGAAATGAACGAAAAGGAATCGTGGTATCAGCTACCGGTACAGGTAAAACCTATCTCTCTGCTCTGGACGTGGACCAGGCTAAGCCAGACAGGGTTCTATTTGTCGTACATAGAGAACAAATTTTAAATAAAGCAAAAGAAGACTACAAACGTATATTGGGTGGCAAAGAATCAGACTACGGCATCCTATCAGGGAGTCGAAAAGAGGGCGATGCACGCTACGTATTTGCGACGGTTCAAACCCTTTCGAAAACACATGTGCTCGAACAATTTGAGAAAGAACATTTTGACTATATTTTAATTGACGAAGTGCATAAAGCCGGTGCGCAATCTTATCATACGGTGATTAATTATTTCGAGCCTGATTTTCTGCTTGGCATGACAGCTACCCCGGAACGAACAGATGGCTTCAATATATTTGAATTGTTTGATTATAATCTCGCTTATGAAATACGCCTTCAGGAAGCCTTGGAAGCTGATTTGCTTTGCCCCTTTCATTATTTTGGCATTACTGATTTTGAAAAAGAAGGCGAACTCATATCAGAAACAGCTTCTATCAATGAGTTAATTGAAGATGAACGTGTAGACTATATTATTGAAAAAATTAATTATTACGGGACTCACGGCAATCAGCCGAAAGGACTCGTCTTCTGCAGCCGAAAAGAGGAAGCAAAGCGTCTATCTGATCAGTTTAACAAGAGAAAATTCGCCAGCACGTATCTCTCAGGAGAGCATTCCCTCAATGAAAGAGAGCAGGCGGTACAGCAACTGGAAAACGGCGAGTTACAATATATTTTTACGGTTGATATTTTTAATGAAGGCATAGATATTCCTAAGATTAATCAAGTGATTATGCTGAGAAATACACAGTCGAGTATCATATTTGTTCAGCAGTTGGGGCGAGGTTTACGAAAGCATCCGTCCAAGGACTATGTGACGGTTATTGATTTTATTGGAAATTATAAAAATAATTATATGATTCCGATGGCTCTATCTGGAGACGTGACAAGAAATAAAAACAATTTAAGGAAAGATACCTATGATACCGGCTTTATTTCTGGCGTTTCTTCCATTAATTTCGAAGAAGTGGCTAAGAAAAAAATATTTGAGTCTATAAATACGGTAAAATTAGACTCGAAAGCTGAATTGAAAAAACAGTTTGACCTTTTACGTAATAGACTAGGGCGTGTACCATTTCTTAAAGATTTCCAGTTAAATCAGACGCTTGACCCATATGTTCTGGCAAATTATAGAAAAAGTTATTACGATTTCCTTGTATCGGTAAAGGAAAATACTGACACGCTGACAGATAGTGAGCAGGTATACCTGATGATCGCATCCAGGGAATTGCTGACCGGCATGCGAAAACAGGAGTTGCTGGTTCTGAGAGAGTTTTTATCTGTTCCTGATAAAAAGCTAAGTCGGAATAAGATGAGCGAATTATTCAGTCAGCACGACTGTCTTTGTAATAAAGAAACAATAGAATCGGTTATTCGCACCTTAGATTTAAGTTTCTTTACTGGAAGTGCTGCAAAAACCTATAGAAAACGCAAATTCATCGAAACTTTTAAAGACGATATAGAATTAGATTCATCATTCAAAGAAGCCCTGCTCAAACCGTATTTTAAGGAGCTGTTTCAGGATGTAATTGTGACGGGGTTAATGAAATCAGAAGAATACAATCACCTCATACCTCTAACACGCTATAAGAAATACAAGCGTAAGGATGTTTTGCGGTTATTGAACTGGGAGCAGCAGATGGTTGATCAAAATATAGGAGGCTACACAGCTAAAGACGGTGAATTTGTCATCTTTATTACTCTTGAAAAAGGAGACGATTTTGAAGGTGCACAAATGGCCTATGAAGATGAACTTCTGGATAACTCGACGTTAAAATGGTTCACTAAATCACCACGAACAATGAACTCCCCAGAAATAGAGAAACTTAAAAATCCATCTGAATGGACAACACGAGTCTTTATGAAAAAATCCGATGATGAAGGAACCGATTTTTATTACCTGGGTGAAGTCAAACCTGTTCAAGAAACGATTAAAGAAATGAAAAAGCCGATTAAAGACGGGACAGAACGCTCTGTTGTTGAAATGGAATTGAAATTCACCCAACCCATCGAATCAAACCTCTATCGTTATCTGACTTTGAATGAGTAAAAGCAAGACACCGGAGCTTTGAGGACATTTCATTTATGGTTGGCAAATAAAGTCGTCACTAAACAGGTTTTGAGGCGAGTTCAGCTGAAAAGTAAGGATGAAGTGGCATCAATCCGGGTGATTGCAGCCACTTCTCTGATAATACGCTTTTAAAGTGGTCTCAATAAGCCTTTTGAGACCACTTCCTAATTGGATTAGTTTTTAACTGTCCTCAAAAAGCTTTTAGTGACTAGTTCTTTTATATATTAAGCAGCAACTTGTTTCAAAACGCTTTTTGAAGCAAGTTCAAGCTCATCTCCAAGGTTAACTGGTCACTAATAGTACGTTAGCAATACGAAAAGACGATTCCCGCAACAGGAATCGTCTTTTTACATCATCTAAGGCCATTAGCCGAATTTTTTTGACTGGCGCTTGTTTTCGTACATTGACTTGTCGGCTTTGTTCAGTAAGACTTGTGCAGTTTCACCATCTCTGGGGTAGTAAGAAAAACCGATACTTGGAGTGCTGCTAACAGTTATTTCATCTATGTGGTAGGGCTTGCTGAGTTTATTCAGCAGCTGACTGGCCCAATGCATGGACTCGTCGTAGGAATTTAACTGGTCAATCAACAAGGTGAATTCATCACCACCTAGACGAGCCGCGAATGAGGGCTCGTGAATTGATTTGCGGATTCTATTAGCTACTTCAATGAGCAGCTTATCTCCAAAAGCATGGCCGTAGGTGTCGTTAATCGATTTGAAGTTATTCATATCCATGAACAGTAAGGCGAATTTTTTTCTAGTATGTTCTGATTCCACTATAACCTTGTCCAGCACCTCTTCAAAACGTTTACGATTAACGAGGTGAGTCAAGTGGTCATGGTAAGCCATATACTCAATCTGCTGCTCATTAATTTTACTTTCAGTAATGTCCCGTGCGATAGCATAAACACCGATGACTTCTCTATTTGATGTGATGGGGACATAGGTAATGCTTAAATAATAAAATTCCTTTCTTGAGTTAATTAGCGGCATATCGTAGTGTTTGAAAATACCATTTTTGACATTTCTGAACTGCTGAATGACCAGCTCATGGTAGTCCGGATGCAGAAAGTCTAAAATGGAACGTCCAATCATACTTTGCTGAGATTCACCTGCTATCTCAGCGCCACGCCCATTGACACTTTCTACTTTTCCTTGAAGATTCAGGGAATAAGCCCCATCCGGGTGGTGATTAAACAGAGACGTATAGCGCTCCTGATTGTCTTCCAGTTCTTTTGTGTTCTGGCGGTTTTCTTTCAGCAGTTTAAGGTTATCCATATGTACAATCAACTGACGAATGGATAATAAAGCAAGTGACAGACCGACGCCAATAATGATACTGTTGAAGGCATTGACTGACAGAATCATCATAAAATAAAGTAGAGCGACACCAACATAGGGAAGGGTGTACTGGAAATAGGGAATACGGATGGTTACTTTATACGTCGTCTTGTCAGTAAATAGGTTCTCTTCTTGCTGAAGCAGACCGGTATAACCGACTAACATCACGCCTATTATAAATAATGGATCAATCCAACTTCCCGAACTGTAAGCATTCAGGCTAATCAGATAGAGAAAAGCACTGTCTGAAAAAGTATAAAATAATATACCGGCAAAATAAATCGTCAGCATTTTACTTGAAAAGAGTTTCTTTCCCGCAAAGTAAATCAGTGTCAGACAATAGAGTAAAACCAGGTCTCCTAATGGATAAAGTAGGGAAACAAAGACATCGAAACGAGAAATCCCTTCTGATAGAATCAATGGTTCAACTATGAAATACCACTTTAGGGTAGTAAGAAAAATCAGTGTCAGAAGCACATCGAATACATGCCGAGTGACTTGTAGGGTGCATCTGTTTTGGTACAGTTCATGAAGAAAAGCAGATATAAAGAATAATATATTTAAAAGATAGAACACGTCTGCGATGCTGGGGTAGGGCAGAGTGCGATTTAATACACTTTCATATGTAAACCAGAAAAGTTCTGCGATAAAATAACTGGCAGATCCAAGGGTCAACAGCAGCCAGAATGTGGTGTGCTTTTTAACAGAGCGCTTAGCGGCCTTAGAAAGCCAGAAGATGGGAATAAAGGAACCGAATAATGACAGGCTATTGCCACCAAAAGTAGTTACAGTGGCGTTTCCCGGTTCAATTAAAATCCACATATAATAGATAAAAGCATAGAGTAATATGAAGCCGAGCCAGAGCTTGTTTTTTTGCTTTACGGTCATAGCGTTCTCCTTATCGTGTCAACAACAGCCAGGGGTTATACGATACCATATATTACGAATTTGAAATAGGACAGCGACTTTCATTAAGTGATACTTATTAATATGCACTGCCTTAGATAGTATTATACTATGTTTACATGAGAATAATAGCACTAATTCAATACTTTTTAAAAAATTAAAAAAATACTTCCTATATTATCAGGAAAAATAACAGCTATAGTTCTGGAAAATTATCACAATAATGCAAATAACACATTCGTTTTGAAGAGGTTTCAATAATTACTCATTATTTCGATTGTTTATGCACATTATAATAAATGTATTTAATTGCTTTGGTTCATTCAATTGCCTTATTATTAAGGTAACAAAAAACACGATTGAGGAGGGTAACTATGTCTGTCCTTTATTATCTAGCTGGTAGAGCTATGGTCCTGCTGGCGACAGTGGATCTTATCTGGACTACTCTATGGGTCGACGGCGGTGCAGGCCCTTTATCCAAACGCCTGGCCAGAGTCACTTGGCGTCTGACGAAATCCCTTAGCAGGGGAAATAAACATATATTCAGTTTGGTTGGGCCATTGATTCTGGTACTGACCATTACGTCCTGGGCGGTACTGCTGTGGGTGGGCTTAACCCTGTTTTTTGCCGGGAATCCAGAGTCGATTGTTCAAACGACCTTTGAGGGGCCAATTACCTGGTATGAACGTTTTTATTTTACAGGCTTTACTCTTTTTACATTAGGTGTGGGGGATTACTCACCTCAGCCAGGCTTCTGGCAGATAGTGACTGCCTTCAACTCTGGTCTGGGTATCATGCTGCTGACACTGGGCGCATCCTACGTTATTTCTGTTGTGGGAGCTGTCGTTAATAAACGGGCTTTTGCACGCACCGTAACAGGATTGGGATTAACCAGTTCTGATTTAGTCAAGCTGGCATGGGATGGCAATAATTTATACCAGCTTGATTTGATACTAATGGATTTTTCTTCTAAAATTACGGAACTGTGTCAGCAGCATCAGGCTTATCCGCTTTTACATTTCTATCACAGTAAAAAAATGGCAGAGTCATCTGCCGTCGCCGTTGCAATCCTGGATGAAACACTCTCGGTTATTGAATGGGGAATAGCTGATAATACGCTGTACAATGCGGTTCTGGTTCAGGAAGCTCGTTCGAGTGTAGAATCTTATTTAGGAACACTGACTTCAGCCTTTATAGACGAAGCGCAATTTGAGCCTGAACGACCCGATTTGAAAGAATTGGAGTCTATAGGTATTCCTCTCGTATCTCAGGCAGCGTTTAAAGAGGCTCTGGATCAGGCTGGTCAGAGGCGCCGCAAACTCTTAGGAGCCGTACAGGCTGATAATCGTGAATGGCCATCTGATAAAGAATAGTCATCATCAAATTAAATTTTGAGATCTGTAAAACGTCCTGGTCAACAGGACGTTTTTTTCTTATCCTACAAGCCGTCTTCCTTTAATCGGTACAAGTAATAGGTATTTTGGACTGAACATGTACCGATTAAAGGTTAATCAGTATAAGTTACCGAACCAGACAGATGAACTTGTACTGCATACAAGTAATCGGCACAAGTTTTAATCGAAATACTGTCAACTCGTACCGAATAAGACCTAATCGGCACAACTACCATGTACAAAAGTTAAAAGTAATCCCAATAAAAAAGACAACTGCCGAAACAGTTGCCTTTGACTTATATTAAACCGCCAATGGGTAACGGGCATGTTCTAAATGGGTGTTCAGGAAATGTTTGATGCGGTTTTGGTACATTTCCTTATTAGCGATATAGGCATAGCCGTGTTTCGCACCGACTGCAATATAAAGCTCTTTCGGGCATTTCGCAACATTGTAAAGCTCGTAAGCCATATGAGTCGGGACAAAATCATCTTCATCCCCGTGGATAAATAATAATGGCGTCTGAGACTTCTTGACTTGTTCTTCCGGACTGGCTTCACCGAACCAGTAGCCGGCTTTGACCTTGGTAATCAGACTGGTCATGGGAATAAACGGGTATTGAGGCAGACGGTACATGGTCTTGAGTTGATGGGCCATTTCTTTTGTCACCGAACTGTAGCCGCAGTCTTCTATAATGGCTTTTACCTGAGGGGGTAATTGCTCGCCACTGACATTCATGACCGTAGCGGCACCCATGCTTAAGCCGAACAACACAATTTCCGTATCTTCACCGTTTTCTTCAATAAGTTTGTCCATCCACTGTACATAATCTTTTCGCTCGTGCCAGCCGAATCCGATATAATCTCCTTCGCTTTCGCCGTGGCCTCTAGCATCCGGTAACAGGAGGCTGAAGCCTAAATCATAGAACAGCTTTGCCCAGGGAGCCATGTCTCTGTTGCTGCCGCTGTAACCGTGAGCGATTATCGCTACTTTGTCAGATGACTCACCATGAGGTATGTATAAGCCAGACAATAACAAATTATCCGTTGACCGAATAGTCAGGGTTTCCTTTTCAACCGACTGGTACCAGCGTTTTTCATCCTCCCATGGATCCTCAGGAATAATTTCAACCATACTGAACTCATCCACGAACTTTTTTTTTTTCAATCCAACGGCTGTCTTGTAAAAATAAGCACTGGCATAAGCCAAGGCAGATACGGTCAAGCCCAGAGACCCGAGCAGTCCCCATTTCACAGATTTCTTCATAGATATCTATCCTTTCTTCAGTAGCTATCTTCTTTCTAACAGTGTACATTATAATCGTGAAAAAAGTGAGAATAAAAATAATTTCATCTAATCCCTTGACAAAGGATAACATCTGCGGTTTAATATACCCTGCAGGGTATTTATTAGGCGATTTTCTAGGAGGAAAAAAGAATGTTTGGATTATTTAATCGCATCCCGTCTGTCAGCACCTCACAGTTAGCGTCTGACATGACTAGTAAAACAACACTATTAGATGTACGTATGCCGGGTGAATACCGTCAGGGGCATATTTCAGGAGCAAAGAACGTTCCTTTAAATAAAATTGAACAATACAAAGGCAGTCAGGACGAGAAAGTATATGTCATCTGCCAGTCTGGAATGAGAAGTAAAAGAGCCGCCAGCGCCTTGAAGAAAAAAGGATACGACGTGGTAAACGTCCGCGGTGGCATGAGTCAGTGGAGTGGGAACGTTAGAGGAGGAAAGATTTAAGTGAGTAAAGAAAAAATTGTTATCGTTGGTGGCGTAGCAGGCGGGATGTCCGCAGCAACACGTTTACGCCGATTAAAAGAAGATGCAGAAATCATTATTTTTGAAAAAGGGCCTTATGTTTCTTTTGCAAACTGTGGCCTGCCTTATTATGTATCAGGTGAAATTGATGAGCGCAGCAAATTGGTTGTGCAGAGTCCCGAAGCACTATATGACCGTTTCCGCTTGGATGTGAGACCGGAGCATGAAGTGGTTTCCATTAACTCGGAAGAAAAAACAGTATCTGCCAGCCACAATGGTGAGATTATTACTGAAACGTATGACAAACTGATCCTTTCACCGGGTGCCAGAGCTTTTATTCCACCCATCAAAGGATTGGATGAAGCAGAAAATGTCTTTACCTTAAGAAACATTCCGGATTTAGATAAAATCATGAAACGCATGGATGGCATGAATGTCAAAAAAGCAGCAGTTGTTGGTGCTGGTTTTATCGGTATTGAAATGGCTGAAAACCTGAAGCACTTAGGTATCGAGGTCACGATTATCGAAAAAGCACCGCATGTCCTGCCGCCTTTGGATGAGGAAATGGCTGCCTTTGTTCAAAATGAATTGAAAGAACAAGGCATTGAGATTATCACTTCACAATCAGCAGTTGAGTTCAAGGACAATGGCGATGTGATTGTGCTGGAAGACGGAACAGAATTCGCAACAGATTTGACTATCATGTCTGTTGGTGTCCAGCCGGAAAGTACTCTGGCTGAAGAAGCAGGAATCAAACTGGGCTTGCGCGGGGGGATTTTGGTTGACGAATCCTATCAGACCAGCAAAGAAGACATTTATGCTGTCGGAGATGCAATCGTTGTTAAAAACCAAATTTCTGGAGAAGATGCCCTAATTGCGATGGCGTCTCCCGCTAACCGTCAAGGCCGTCAAGTTGCTGACAACATTGCAGGCATTAAGCGCGCGAATAAAGGAAGTATCGGTACAGCGATTGTTCGTGCTTTCAGCATGACGGCTGCATCAACAGGTTTGAATGAACGAACAGTAAGAATGGCTGGGTTACCCGTTGCAGCTGTTCACACATTGGGTAAAGACCATGCAGGTTATTATCCTGGAGCAACAGATATCACGCTGAAACTCGTCTTTAACCCTGAAAACGGGAAAATTTACGGTGCACAAGCTGTTGGAGCAAAAGGTGTCGATAAGCGTATTGATATCATTGCTACAGCGATTAAGGCTGAGCTAACCGTTTATGACTTGCCGGAACTCGAATTCACCTATGCCCCACCTTTTGGTTCAGCTAAAGATCCAGTCAATATGGTCGGCTATGCTGCACTGAACATCATGGAAGGCATGAGTGATTCCGTACAATGGCATGAACTGAACGATGAACTGGCTAATGGAGCGGTCCTTTTAGATGTCAGAAATGAATCTGAACTACAAGGCGGACGCTTCCCTAATGCCCTGAACATTCCATTAAATGAACTGCGTGACCGCATGGATGAACTGGATCAGAACCAGTCATACATCATCAGCTGCCGCAGTGGTCAAAGAAGTTATATCGGTGAACGTATTTTGAAACAAGCAGGCTTTAACGTTAAAAATTTAGATGGTGCCTTTGCACTTTACAACACAGTGAAACCGGAGGAATTAGTAAATGTATAAAACAGTTATGATGGATGAATTTGGACAAAAGCAGAAAAGAGAAGATTTGAATATTGTGGATGTACGTGAAAGTCAGGAATATACATCTGGTCACATTCCAGGTGCAATCAATATGCCGTTAAGCGAACTAGGCCAAACCTATGACAAACTTGAAAAAGGCAAAGAGTATCACTTAATTTGCCTATCCGGCTCACGCTCATCTATGGCTGCTGACTTTCTAGGCAATCAAGGATATGATATAATCAATGTAATGGGCGGCATGTCCGCATGGAGAGGAGACGTCGAGTAGTATGGTAACTTGTGACAAAAGCGTTCTTAATCGATTAAAACGAACTGAAGGACAGTTAAGAGGCGTTCAGAAAATGTTGGAAGAAGGTAAAGAATGCGGAGATATTGTCACACAATTATCAGCTGTTCGCTCAAGTGTGGACCGCATCATGGGACTGATTGTTGCCGAGAATCTGAAGCAATGTGTCGAGAACCCTTCAGCCGACCCCGAAGAACAAGCAGCGACTATTCAAAAAGCCATCCAGTTGGTTATAAAAAAATAAATAAATGAAAATATCTTGAAGCATAAGGTTGCGCTGATTCAGCGTGATTTTATGCTTTTCTATTTTTTCACAAGCCTATTTCCTGTCAATTTAGATATAATATGTTATTATTTGAGTACTGAAAAGCAGTAACTTTGATGAAAGAAGGATGAAAATATGCTACAGAACACATGGATTAAGGTTGGTGTGCTCTCACTATCTGCAGCGCTGTTAATGGCGGCTTGTGATAATGGTGATGATACGCTGGATACAACACCCGTAGAAGAAGAAACGACAGAAACCGATAATGGTGACACAGCTGAGGATCAGACAGAAGAAGACGTTGAAGAAACCGCTGAAGAAGAAGCCTCCACAGAAGACGATACAGTAGAAGAAGATGCGACAGATGAGGACAGCAATATGACGGATTCGCAGGGGCTTGAAGGCATGACTTTTGCTGTCAGCCTGGATGATGCCATTGACCTCTTTTATGAGACGTTTGGCAGTGAAGACATCAATATTGAAGAAATTCAATTTGAACGCGATGACAACCGTTTCATTTACGAATTCGAAGGCTGGGACGAGTCAAATGAGTATGAGTTGGATATCGATGCAGAAACAGGGGATATTATTAAGCAGGAACAGGATGACAACGAGGATACCGAGGATATACTGGACTTGGATGGCATTATTTCTCCAGAGGAAGCCATGGATATCGCTCTCGAAGCAGCCGGTTCCGGCTATGTAGAGGAATGGAAACTGGAAGTGGAAGATGGGCGTACCGTTTATGAAATAGATATTGAAGAAGGCGACGACCAGGAAGTTGATGCCCATACTGGCGATGTTCTGTAACAGACTAAATGAATTAGTGCAAAAGTCCTGAAGTTTGATTCAGGGCTTTTTCTTTTAGTATAGGAAAGTATAAAGTTTTACCTTTTAGAAAGCCCATCACCTCAATCGCAAGTGACAATCAGTTGATTTGAAAAGAGAGGGATTGTAAGGGTATTATAAACATATGGTAAAGAAAAGAATTC
>NZ_BAAGPH010000043.1:0-55200 GCF_054784355.1 Alkalibacterium psychrotolerans
TTTTTGTTTTATACTTATCCATGCTGTAAGTCCTTTGTTTTGGTCTTGGATAAGTCATCCCACCCCATTATAAAGGACTTTTTCATGTGTTGAAACAGTTAAAATTTTTAATGCAACACTAGTGGTAATATATATAGTATATAAATTCTCAATCGATGAGATAACTAATTATATTCATCTGTTCACAAAAGTGTCAAACTTTCAGTGTCAAAGTTTAATCATAAATCCGACAGTTGTTTTAGTACATAATTAACCAGATGATTAACAATGTGACTTTTGTTTTGTTAGTTTACTCCACTGGCATTGATGGGTTTTTAAGGTGTTTAATAATTAAAAATGAATATTTAAAACGTTCTAAATAAAACAATTACAATTACAATCATTTCAATTTACTTAATACTCACGAAAAAAATGTAAAAAAGAGTGTTGCGGCTTCCAGCTTACTCCTATAAAATTGAATTTGTTGTTTAAAAATCAGAATAATTATACAGATTTGTTATTTTAAGAGGTGAGAAAATGTTTACCGGATCAAACTATAATTTAATTAAGGGTGCGTTGGATGCGTCTTCGATGAGGCAGGAAATGATTTCTTCTAATATTTCCAATGTCAATACACCAGGCTATAAAGCTAAGCGAGTCGATTTTGAAGAAACGTTAAAACGAGCAATGGATGGTTCAGCTATGAAAAGTACCCATGCGAATCATTTTGGCGCTTCGGACAGTTCATCTGTTACGCCGCAGATAAAAGCTCAGACAGGTAATCGTGTGAATGAAGATGGCAACAACGTGGCTATTGATAGTGAAATGGCTGAACTATCTGCCAATGCAATTTACTACCAAGCTTTAACTACCCAGTTAAGTAACCATTACAGTAGCATTCGTTCTGTATTGCGTTAAGAAAAGGAGAAAAGAAAATGTCGATTTTTAATTCCATGCAGATAAATGCCAGTGGACTGACACTTGAGCGATTCAAATTGGATACGATTTCTACCAATATTGCGAATGTAAATACTACTCGAAGAGAAGACGGCGAAGGTCCTTACATAAAACAAACAGTTGAATTCGAAGAAAACTTCAATCGTGCCAATTCCCAGTTGGCAAATACGCCCACTGTAAAAAGTGCCGGTGTGCGGATAACAGGTGTAGATGCAGATGAAGAAAACTTCAGAATGGCTTATGAACCCAACCATCCGGACGCAGATGAAGACGGCTATGTTGCATACCCAAATGTAGACATGGCAGACGAGATGGTCGATATGATGACGGCGATTAGAACGTATGATGCTAACGTTACCGCTATTAATAGCAGTAAAGAGATGCTCAAGCGTGCTCTTGAAATTGGTCGTCAGTAAAACAATTAAATAATGAATAGGAGTTTGACAAGTGAATATCCCAATAAATCAGCTATACTCTCAGGCAATCAGCCAGGTCAATCAGACTAAACAAGCTTTACCCGTACATACAGAAGAAAATAAACCAGCTCAATTTACTTCAATGCTGCAGAATTCCCTGGCCAGTCTTGAAGACAAGCAATCAGAATCCGTGCAGGCCGTTCAATCTTTAGTGGACGGAACAACGGATGATTTACATACAGTCATGATTAAAACAACGGAAGCTCAACTCTCTCTGGAAGTCGCTGTTCAGATGCGCAACCGCGCACTGGAAGCCTATAACGAAATAAAGAATATGCAATTTTAATTAAGTTAAGTAATCAGAGTAGAGGGAGCGTCCTAAATGAATAAAGTGAAAGAAATTGGCACATCGATTAAAGATGGCTGGCTTCAGCTTGAGGAAAAAAAGCGCAAGCGGCTGGTTATTTTTGTATCGATTGCGTTAATTTTACTGGGTACAATCGGCTACTTCACTCAGAGAAGTCAGTACACCGTGTTGTTTTCCAATCTTGAAGAGGCAGATGCAGGAGCCATTGTGGAAGACCTGAATGCTCAGAACATGAACTACCGTTTGGAAGATAACGGAACAACTATTTTAGTTGATGAAAAAGATGTCGATAATTATCGAATTAATCTTGCTGTTAATGGGATGATGCCCGAGCGTTCGACTGGTTTTGAGATTTTCGATGAAACGAATATGATGACGACTGATGATGATCGTCAGATTATGTATCAGCGTGCATTAACTGGTGAGCTGGAACGGTCTATTTCGTCATTGCAGCAGATTGATTCTGCTAAAGTGATGTTGTCTTTACCGGAAGACAGCATTTTTCAGAACCCGGCTTATCGAAGTGAAGCGTCAGCATCCATCGTAGTTCAGACGAGAGGAACTGTTTCTCAACAGAATATCCAAGGGATTGCTTCACTCGTAACGGGTGCGGTTGACCGTTTACCTATGGAAAATGTTCAAATTGTTGATACCAGCGGTAATTTGCTAAGTGGCTTTTTACAGTCCGGTGGTGAGGGACTGGCAAGCGGCGACTTCTCTTCAAATCAGCAAGCTGTCAAACGTTCATATGAAACTGATTTGGAAGAGCGTATTCTATCGCTCTTAGCACCCGTTTATGGCTACAATAATTTACGCGTGGTCGTTAATGCATCAATGAATTTTGATGTAATTGAAGGCGAAAGCGTAACCTATACTGCCCCGATGACAGAAGATGGTGATGATAATCGTGAAGGATTGATTCGCAGTCAGATTGAAAGTTTTGACGGCGCAAGAGATATGGTATTAGGGCTGATGGAAGATGCAAATACGCCTTTAGCTGACGATGATAATCCTGAAATTTCGGCGTCATTGGACCGCACGACCAATTATGAACTGGATCAAGTTACTGAACGGTATGTCCGTGCACCGGGTGTCGTTGAAGCGATTAATGCATCCGTAGTGGTTAATCAGAATTCTGGTGTGGTACCCGTAGAACTACAAATTAATGATATAGTCAGTCGGGCAATCGGTTTGGATAATCAGGCGGAGGTTACTCTGCCTGGTGATGTGACTGTCGAAATATTACCATTTGCAGAAGGAGAAGATTTAGCTATCGGCGGCGAGAGCATATTAGATGAGCTAATTGACTTCTTAGCATCAAGCTGGCTCTACATGGTTAGTGGTCTGTTACTCATTATCGGAGCGATGGTCGTTCTATCCCTAATAAAACGCGGAAAAGAAACACAGCAAAACGAGTTATCTGAAATGAGTGCGTCACCTGCTCCAGAACCTGTTGTGATGCCAGAAGTTAATCCAATAGAAGAAATTGATAAAGAAAACGAAAAACTTCAGCAGAAGAATAAAGTCATGTCAGAAAAAGAAGACAGAGTGAGAACGCAGGCGAAGGAGAATCCTGAATTAGCCGCTGAACTGATGAAAGTCTGGTTGAAAGAGTAGAGAGGATGAGTGAACGTGGCGGAGACAGTTGAAACTATTAAAACAAATGAATTAGATGGTATTCGAAAAGCGGCTATTTTTATGATTTCTCTTGGACCGGAAACGTCGGCTCAAATCATGAAGCAGCTGCCGGATACGTACATTCAGAAAATCAGTTACGAAATAGCCAATATTGATCATGTGAGTCAGAAAGAACGGGAAGCTATCGTTAACGAGTACTTGGAGATGTCCCAAGCCAGAGAGTACATTTTAGACGGCGGCTTTGATTATGCAAAAACACTACTGAATAAAGCGCTCGGGTCTCAGCGGGCCAAAGAAGTGATTGATATGCTGAATCAGATTCAGTTGCGTGAGCGTCCGTTTAATATCGCTCGAAAAGCGGACCCTGCTCAATTGACCAATTTACTTCTGGGAGAACAGCCTCAGACAGTTGCCTTGATTCTGTGCTACATGCAGCCGGATAAAGCGGCTCAGATTCTGATAAATTTCCCACCCGAAAAACAGTCAGAAATAGCGGAACGTATTGGAACAATAACCAGTACGTCCCCCTCCGTTATTGAGAAAATCGAGAAAGTGATAGAAAGTAAGTTTTCTACATATATTGAAAACGATACAGAAAATGTCGGTGGTGTGTCGACCCTTGTTGAAATCTTGAACCAGGTTGGTCGGACGACAGAGAAAGCCATCGTCGGCGAACTCGAAGAACGTCAGCCGGAATTGGCAGAAGAAGTCAAAGCCAGCTTGTTCACCTTTGAAGACATTATTTCTCTTCAAAAGAACGATGTGCAAAAAGTGCTGCGTGAGGTCAATAATGATGATCTTGTACTGGCTCTTAAAGGCGTATCAGACCAGCTACGTAACTTCATCTTCGATAACTTATCTGCAAGAGCAGTTGAAACTCTCAAGGAAGATATGCAGTTCCTCGGACCGGCACGTCTGTCTGCGGTTGAAGAAGCCCAGCAGAATGTCGTTACGGTTATACGCCGTCTAGATGAACTTGGGGAAATCTACATTATGCGAGGCGATCAAGATGCCATCATCGAGTAGAATTATTAAGTCGGTCAAAACGCAGTCAGCTAAGGCCTCCGAAGATTGGATAATCAATACTACTTACGACTATGAACCAGAAGAAGAGTTTTTAGAGAGTATAGACAATGAGGAAACCAGTCAGGAAGCGCGTGAGAAACTGGCAGAAGCGAAGGAAAAAAGCAGTCAGTTGATTGAAAAGGCGTTAAATGAAAAGGAACAGTTACTATCTGAAGCCGAAGAAGAAATTGCCAGTTTAAAAGAAGAAGCTTACAAAGAGGCTTTTGAAGCAGGTCAGCAGGCTGGCTATGAAAAAGGATACAGCGAAGGAAGAGACCAAGGCTACACTGAAGGAAAAGAATTGAGCCAGCAGCTGGTTGATCAGGCGAGAAATACAGTTCGTGAAGCTCAGTTGAACATTGAACAGTACATTGAAGAGAAGAAGGAAAGTTTACTGTCTCTTTCTGTTCATATGGCTGAAAAAATTGTTCAGGAGCAGCTAGAAATGACGCCTGATGGGATACTGGAACTGGTTCAGCCCATTTTACATCAGCTTGACCGCGAAGAAGATTATGTCAGTCTGACCGTTCATTCGTCCAAGCGTAAAGAGCTTCGGGAAGCTATTCCTTATCTGGAAAAAAATTACCCAGGGGTGCGCTTCGTTGTCTTTGGTGATGATAACGTTGATGCACTAGGCTGTGTTGTTGAAAGTGCGCATAAAGTGGTTGATTTACAGGTGAAAAATCAGCTGCTGGCGATGATTGAGGAAATGAAAGAAAGTGAACGTGAGATGGAATGATTAATATTCCTTTTGAACTGTACCATGAAACCTTAAATAAGAAAGCAGTCATGCTAAAGCACGGAAAAGTCAGCCAGGTCATTGGTCTTATTATCAAAGTGGATGGGCTGGATGCGTTTATCGGTGAAGTCTGTGAAATCGAAATTAAGTCACACGAAAAAACGGTTTTGTCTGAAGTAGTCGGCTTTGTGGATGAGACAGTTCTCTTAATGCCCTTAGATGACTTGGATGGCATTGGACCGGGCTGTCTTGTTTATCCAACAGGGAAAGCGCTGAAGATAGAAGTCAGCAACGAAATGCTCGGCAAGACCTTTGACGGTTTAGGTCGTCCATTAAGTGAAGAGACCCTAAAAGAAACAGCTACGTATTCTGTGCATCGTCCTTCTCCTGACCCGTTCAAGCGTCCGAAAATCGATACCATCATGCCTACGGGCGTAAAGGCCGTCGATGGTCTGCTGACAGTAGGCGAGGGTCAGCGGATGGGCATTTTTGCGGGATCTGGGGTCGGGAAATCGACGCTGTTAGGCATGATGGCTCGCTACAGTGAAGCAGATGTGATTGTGATTGGTCTGATTGGTGAGCGTGGACGGGAAGTCCTTGAATTTATCGACAATGATTTAGGCGAAGAAGGCTACAAAAAATCAGTTGTTGTGGCGGCAACATCCGACCAGCCACCTCTAGTCCGTTTAAAAGGGGCTTACGTCGCTACTGCGATTGCTGAGTATTTCAGGGATCAGGGCAAGAAAGTCGTCCTGATGATGGACTCCGTTACTCGTGTGGCCATGGCCCAGCGAGAAATCGGGCTGGCAACAGGCGAGCCGCCGACGACGAAAGGGTATACGCCTTCGGTCTTTACAGTCTTACCTAAGCTGCTGGAACGAAGCGGGAATACACTGACTGGTTCTATCACAGCTTTCTATACCGTCCTTGTTGAAGGGGACGATATGAATGAACCGATAGCCGACTCGGTCAGAGGTATTCTGGACGGACATATCATTTTGTCCCGGCAGATAGCTTCAGAGAATCATTACCCGGCCATCGATATCCAGAACAGCTTAAGTCGTTTGATGAAGGAACTGGTCAGCGAGGATCATGATGAAGCAGCCGGTAAGCTCAGAGAAAACCTGGCAACCTACCGAGAATCGAAAGACCTGATTGATGTGGGTGCCTACCAGCAGGGAAGTAATCCGCTAGTCGATCAGGCTGTCCGCTTGAATCAACCGATTAAAGGATTTTTAAAGCAAAAAACAACTCATTCGTTTACCTTTGCCGAGACAGTGCAGCAAATGAAAGCTCTGTTGTCCAATCAGGGAATAAGATAAGGAGGGATTGAATGCAGGAATACCGTTTTTCAATGGAAAAGGTACTGGATTGGCGTTCAGATCAGGAAGACACCGCTCAGCGTCTCGTGAAAGACAGGGAAGAGCGTGTCAGACAGGAAGAAGACAAGCTGAATCGCATAATTTCAGAAAGCCGTCGTTTAAAAAACGAAAATCTATTTCATAAGAGTGTTGATCATTTGAAGCGTCAGAATCTTTACAAGGATTTGCTGGATGACAAGATTATTAAACAGCGCCTAGCTCTTCAGACTGCTGAACAGGAACTTGTTATGGCAAGAAGCCAGTTAAAAGAAGCCCATAAAGACAAGAAAGTGATGCAGAAACTTGAAGAGAAAGAGCACTCCCGTTTTAATGATGCTTTGAAGAAAAAAGAGCAGTCCCAGCTCGATGAAATCGCCACCCTCAGTTTTGGCCGTCCATCACTGTTTTAATTTACATAACCACCTTTGAAAGGAGGTGAATAAGAATGAACGTGACGGCAGTTAATCAGATAGTCGCAAATACTAAAGCGTCGAAAAAAACAGAGTTGAATGATGGTTCAGCTTTTTCCCAGGAGCTGAAGAAGCAGTTAACGCACGCCGAAGAATCGGAAGCCGACGAATTAACTGATGACCTATCCCAGTCTGAAGTTAAATCAGAAGTGGAAGAAGATACTGACAAAATGGAAGAGACCAGTGAATTTGTCATTATCCCAGCCTTTCTGAGGTTTGACAGCAAATTAGAACACGCTTCAACTGTACTGACCGATTTACATAAAGACCAGCTTGACATGGCTAGTACAATCGCACGAGAGACTAACTTAACTCCGCTGGCTATCGATGAGGAAGCCATTATTTCTATGACTGATTTATCCGAGTCTTTCCAAGCTTTAGAAACGGTTAAGGTGTCAACTGAACCGGTGCTAACTACAGCGGTATCCGGAAAAGAAACAGCTGAACTGACGCCCGATTCTGAAATAAAGAATGCTTCTATGGCTGATACAGAATTCCTACCGGCTACTGACGCGAATGATTTGCCTGAAGGATTGATTAAAGAAAATTTTTCAGTAAATTTATCTAAGGCTGCAATTGAAGGTGAGACTGGAAGAGTTTCATTAGAAAAAGCAGAAGAGATGACAATGACAGTTAAAGATAGCAAGCCAGTCATAGGAGACTCTGCAAAAGAAACAGCTCCAGCCATTGAGAATAAACTGACGCAATCATCAACCCCACAGACTGAAGCGAATGGACAAAATGAACGCCCATCGAGTTTTGAAGCAATCAATTTTCAAGCTGGACAACAGTCGGAAGAACTTTCTAAACCGACAGTAACTGAACAGTCTGTTAATCTGAAAGACAACTCAGCTGAAGAACAGTTGGTTGAGCAGTTCGGTTTATCTCAGTCCACTCAATTAAAAACTGTACCTGACACTGTAAATCAGACAATACCATTACCGGTTAAAACTGCATTGGAACAGAGTCCAGAAGTTATTCAGGATATGATGATGTCTGTAAGTTCAAATGAAGCCGGAGAGACTGTCTATCAGTCTACTCTAACGTTAACGCCCGAAACACTTGGTGACATAAAAGTTGAGCTATCATACAGCGATGAGAAGCTGACGGGTAACTTTATTTTTGAAACTGAGGATGCGAAACAGCATATCGAAAGTCACTGGCAGCAGATTAAAGGGCCTTTGGAAATGAAAGGACTGCAACTGAATGGGTTTGAATTTCAGGTGGTTGACCCTCACACATCTGCTCAATCAGGTAATCTTAACTTTTCACAGCAGTCTGATCAGTCAAAAAAAGATCAGCAGGATGAACAAAGAAAATCTGCTCAGTCATCGGATCGATTTGAAGAAGAGACCGCAGGAGCAAACCTTGTTACTCGACAAGAGAGCGGCTTGAATTATTATGCGTAAGTGAAGGAGAAAGATATGAATATTCCAAATAATATGATGATTGGATCACTCAAAGCGATTCAACCTGAAGAAGAGACGAGACAGAATTCTGATTTAAATATGGAACAGTTTCTGCATATCATCGCAAATGCAATGAGCATGCCGTCTTTTGACGGACAAGGAAGCGGAGGCGGTTCGGAAACAGACTATATTGGACAAATGGTACAGTTTGGTATTCTGAATGCGGTCAGTGATTTAAATGACACGATGCAGACCAGTCTGCTTATGAATCAGCAGCAGCAAGCGCTAGGTCTCGTTGGAAAAGACGTGACGATTGCCGGCGAGGAAGATCAATTGATTATGGGGACCGTTGACAAAGTCCGTTTCGACAACGGCTATGCCACGCTTCAGGTCAATGGCAGAACGTATGAAATGAATGATGTCATTGAGGTGAGACAGTAACATGCTGCGAAACATTCAAGCCACGCCTGTTCATCAGACAGACAAGCTTTACCAGAAACAAACAATTGAACGTAAAGTGGATTCTGCCTTCTCAGATTTTATGGATGAAGCCGTTAAATCTACAGAAAAATTAAGCAAGGTCACCATTTCCAATCATGCACAAAAGCGGCTGGAACAGCATGGCTTTCATCTGAATGACACCGATATGCATCACCTAGAACAGGCAGTTGAAACACTTGAAGCAAAAGGATCCAGACAGTCTCTGATTTTGTATGATGACCTGGCACTGATAGCCAGCATTAAAAACAAGACAGTGATTACGGCTCTAAAATCCAACGAAATGAATGAAGTAACAGATATCGACAGTGCATTTCAAATAAATGAGAAAAGATAAACGAACCAGCTGGACTGAAAAGAAGCTGATTTCTGATGACCGATTGATTCAGAAACGTTTAAACTAGGAGGAAAAACAATGTTAAATTCATTATTTTCAGGTATTACTGGCATGAAAGGCCAGCAGACTAAAATGGACGTTATTGCAAACAATATTTCTAACGTCAACACCACAGGTTTTAAAGCGCAGCGTGTACGATTTCAGGATATGATTAGTGAAACTAACGCCAATGCACAAGGGCCAAATAACGGCGGACGTGGCGGACTAAATGCCCAGCAAGTTGGTTTAGGTACGCAAGTCGCTGCAACAGACGTGATGATGCAGGGCGGGTCCCTTCAGTTTACTGGACGTGCGCTGGACTTTGGTATTCAAAATGGCGACAACTCTTTCTTTGTAGTAAGTGAAGACGGTGGAGACAGTGGCATGATGCAGTATACGCGTGATGGTGGGTTTTATACAGATAATGAAGGAAACCTGACCACTTCAAACGGTTTCCGTTTGATGGGTTACAGTGAAGCAAATATGGGGAATCCATCTGCTGCCAATCTAGAAGCCTTAGCTATTCCTCAAGAAAGAGATGGTCTGACATTACAGGACTATAGCATTGATAATACTGGAACGATTTTAGGAACATACAGCGATGGAAATGCGTATGTTATTGGACGTATTGCCATGTCCAACTTTGCGAATCCAGATGGTCTGGAAAAAGCTGGAGAAAATATTTATAACGCTTCTGCCAACTCAGGAGTGCCGCAATATGGCGGTCCCTCAGATGATGGATTCGGTTTGGTCCGTTCAGGTTTCATGGAAATGTCCAACGTCGATTTGGCAACTGAATTCACTGAAATGATTGTGGCCAGCCGTGCTTATCAGGCTAATAGCCGCAGTATCACAACAAGTGATGAAATGCTGCAGGAATTAATCAACTTAAAACGTTAATTAATCAGGGAGTGGTCATATTTATCACCAATGGCCACTTCTTGACTTAAACATGAAAAGAGGCAAATCATGATTCCACTACGAACTGTATCTGGAAAAGAATTTTACTTGAACAATGATTGTATCCTTAAGATCGAAAAAGATTTTGACACACTGATTACCTTAGTGGATCATAAAACTTTGCGAGTAATGGATACACCGGAAGAAATAGCTGAAAAAGTGCTGCAGTACAAAAAGCAAATTTTCCAGAAATCGATGGGGGTGTAAAGAAATGAAACGAAACATATTGCCAGCAATTGGTCTGGTCGTAGGTGTGGGCTTAATTATTGCGGCTATGGCAACCAACGGATCTTTAGTCAGGTATTTCGATGTACCGGCATTGGTCATCACATTATTTGGATCATTTTCAGCGCTGCTCATCAGTTTTCCTTTTAATGCCTTAAAGAAAGTTCCAGCCTTATTAAAACTGTTGCTTTTCACACCAGATGATGACCGTGGCGCTTTAATCGATACGATTACACATCTGGCAAAGAAAAGCCGAACAGAAGGGATTCTTGCTATTGAAGAAGACATTCAGGAAATTGATAATCCAGTCCTTATTTATGGTTTGGAAATGGTAGTTGATGGAACAGATATCGATACAATTGATGAGATTTTAAATGTCGAAATGGAACAGACAGAAGACCGTCACTCCATTGGTCAGCAAGTCTTCTTGAAATGGGGAGAGTATGCACCGGCATTTGGAATGATTGGGACATTGATTGGTCTGATTGCGATGCTTGGAGATTTACAGGACCCGTCACTGATTGGAACGGGAATGGCTACGGCTTTGCTGACTACCTTTTACGGAAGTTTTATGGCCAACATGGTCTTCCTTCCGATTGCTAAAAATCTAGAAATGCAGACAGCCAACGAAATGAAAACCAATGAAATGATTATAGAAGGCGTCTTGGGACTGCAGCGTGGAGACAATCCGCGTATCATTGAACAGAAACTTCAGAGTTTTATGTCTCAGAGTGACTATAAGAATAAAAAAGATACAGCTGAAGCAGTTAATGTTGCTGAAGAAGTGATGTAAGGAGCTCAGGATGGCTAGACAACGAAAGAAAAGTGAGAAAATTGAAAGCGCAGGTTCGCCTCCTTGGATGACTACCTATTCAGATTTGATGTCTCTCCTCCTGACATTCTTTATTTTACTGTTCTCCATGTCTATCGTAAGTGAGGAACGGTTTAGAGAGGTAGCGGAATCGTTACGAATGGCTTTAATTGGAAGCAGCAGTGATGCCATACTTGATGACCGAGGCAATTCGTACGGTGATATGGAATTTGATGAGTATGGAGACTTGAGTGAATATGAGGGCCTAGATCCTGATGATTTAGCAGTAGAGGAATCACCGTCAGATTTGAATTACGTACCTGAAACAGTAATGGATTTGTTTGACACAGTTAACAGCTATATTTCAGATGAAGGTCTGGAAGCAGCTGTGACACTTTCCAGAGATCAGGAAGGGGTCTATATCGATATTCAGGAAGCGATACTGTTTGACTCAGGTAGTGCAACGTTGAAACAGAACGGACGTGAGACCATTGGTCAGTTAGCTGGTTTGTTTGACTTGTTTGATAATGAAATTGTTATTGAGGGGTATACGGATGATATTCCAATGAATAGTCGACAATTTCCTTCCAACTGGGAGTTATCGACTGGGCGAGCCTTATCTGTTTTAAGGTATTTGAGTGAAGAATACAGTATTTCACCTACGCGATTATCCGCCAGAGGTTATGGTGAATATCGGCCTATTGCTCCAAATGATTCCGATGAAAACCGAGCGCTTAATCGCCGGGTAAACATTGTCATTGTTCACGAAGATAGAGAGGAAGTCATGAATGGCGCAGAATAATAATGGAACAAAGAAAAGAAACACAGTAACTAAAATTGTAACGGTGATTGTTGTTGCTGTCATTGTTTTAGTCGTGGGTATGGGAATCGGCATGACTGTTTTTGGGGAGTCGGGCGATGACACATTTATGTCTCGTTTCACTTCTGAAGAAACAGAGACAGAACACACAGTGGCACTGGATGAATTTCTAGTTAATATCAGTGGCGAGTCTACACGAAGCAAAGCTATTGTTCGTATGGAACTCACCGTAACCAGCATGGATGACGAGGCTGAAGATATTATTAACCAGGACATTGCAAAAGTAAGGGATGCGGTCATACATGTAGTGGCGGGCCAGACTGACGCGACTATTCTTGAAGAAGATGAGGGCGAATTCATCATCAAAGATCTGATTAGAGAACGAATCAATCAGTCGCTGAAGCAGGATTTAATAGAAGATGTTTTTGTAACTAATATTCTTATTCAAAATTAAGACTGGCGAATAGTAAGAGAGGAGAAGAAAACAGTGTTTACAGATATTGTACAGATGATTCTAGCTTTAGCATTAATCATTTTTTTAGCCAATTTTTTACTGAAGAAGCTCGGATCATTTCAAAAGTCCACGAGTCAGATTATCAAGATTATAGAGCGTGTACCTGTATCGAAATCTTCTTCTCTCTGTATCGTTCAGGTGGAAGCGGAATACTTATTAATGAGCATTTCAGAGTCTTCAAATGAAGTGATTAAGACCTTTTCCGATGAAGAAAAGGAAGCCATACAGCTTCGGTTAGCCCGAAAACAACCGGATGCTAAAAATAAAGAAGCTATACATAAAATAAAAGAAAGCAGTGCGGTGCATCTGCTTTCTGATAAACTGGATACTTTAAAAAAAGATTATAAAGAGTTTCAGAAGAAAGGGATTAACAAGTAATGACGGAAATTTTAGTAGACGCATTAGCGGTGACTAATGATTCGTCCGAAGTTGTTAATCTATACCTGCTGCTGTTTTTGATAGCCTTGGTCCCTTCGTTTCTTGTTTTAACGACAAGTTTCACCCGAACGATTATTGTTCTTTCCTTTACACGGAATGCATTGGGGACGCAACAAAGCCCTCCCAACCAGGTGCTGATTGGACTGGCTCTCTTTTTATCCGTGTTCGTTATGCGACCGGTTTATCAGGAGGTAAATGAAGAGGCCCTGCAGCCAATGCTCGCCGGTGAAATAAGCCGGGAAGAGTCATTTGAAATTGCAGAGCAGCCCATAAAGAACTTTATGCTCGAACAGACCCGGACAAGTGACCTGGAATTGTTTGTACAAATCAGTGGAGACGATTTTCCGGATGATCCGGAAGACTTATCTCTATTCACCGTTATTCCAGCTTTTTCAATCAGCGAACTGCGTACAGCTTTTACTATAGGTTTTCTGATTTTTATCCCTTTTCTGGTAATTGATATTGTCGTAGCCAGTATACTCATGTCGATGGGGATGTTCATGCTGTCACCAGTCATGATTTCACTGCCATTTAAGCTGCTGCTGTTTGTCATGGTCGATGGCTGGTATCTAGTTGTGGAATCTCTGATAGGAAGCTTTTTCTAAGATGGAAAGGATAGTTATATGTCTACGCAAAATGTATTAGATGTTTTACAGGATGCCTTTTTAGTACTGATTCGTGTCGGTGGTCCGGTGTTAATTACCGCTTTAGTGATTGGCCTGGTCATCAGTATCATACAGGCAACCACTCAGATTCAGGAACAAACATTAAGTTTTGTACCCAAATTATTTGCCATATTACTTACTTTGGTTTTATTGGGTAACTTCATGTTGAATACGCTCGTCGCTTTTACTGACCGGTTATTCTCCATCATAGCAGGACTGTGACACGATGACGTTAGAAGTACAGCAGTTTTTACTTGTTATGATTCGGATAACTGTCTTCATTGCCATCAGTCCGGGATTCTCGCATAGTTCTTTTCCAACTATAAGCAAAGTCGCTTTGGCAGTCGGTTTATCCATACCTGTCATGGCAGTCATACAGCCCTTTGAAGCAGACCTGACCATGGGTATGTTTGTCGCCATAGGAATAAAAGAGTTGTTTATTGGCATGGCATTAGGTTACATCACTTTGCTGTTTTTTACAGCAGTTGAGATTGCCGGTTCACTGGTCGATTTCCAGGTTGGGTTTTCAATGGGATCCATTTATGATCCCTCATTGGGAGTCAACGCGTCGTATTATGGGCGGATATACTACTGGATTTCAATTATGATATTTTTTATAGCAAATATTCATCACCAGGTGATCACAAGTCTAGTTGAATCCTTTACATGGGCACCTTTAGATCAGCTGAATTTTACCCATATTGGAATGGAAGGCATCGTTCATTTGTTCGGCCACTTGTTTGCAACAGCGGTCCAGCTTGCCATCCCACTTATAATCGTCGCTTTATTGTCAGAGTTAACCTTAGCTTTAATTTCACGGACAGTTCCGCAAATTAACGTGCTGATACTCGGTATGCCGATGAAGACATTAGTCAGTTTAGTGTTTATGTTCTTCTTTCTGCCTGTTTTGATGCAGAATATCGGTGATCTGTTCCCGGACATGATCAGATATATGAATGAATGGCTGTTTTCCATACAGTAAGATATAAAAGGGGCTTAATTAACTATTGGATTAGTTTAAAAAGAAGCAAAAACTCAGCAGGTGTCTAGTTTAACAAGAGATGTACAGGCTGAACTCAACAAAATCGATGATTTCTTTAGTTCATAAAACTGAACTGCACAGAAAGCCCATTTAGAATGAAAAATGTTTAGTTCATCACTAATTAAGCGAACTGAACTAAACAAAATACGAAAAAAGTGTAGTTCGTAATCAACCTATTCGGCTAGACTTAACAAACTTGTAAAAGGGGTGAGGACATGCCTGCAGATAAAGATGGAAAAACAGAAAAGCCCACCCCCAAGAAGCTGCGTGAGGCACGAAAGAAAGGGCAGGTGCCCAAAAGTCAGGATTTATCTTCGGCGATTTCCTTTGGCCTCTTTACACTCAGTTTTACAGCCCTAGCTATGTTTGTTTTGCAGAGAAGCTATGTCTTCATGCAGGAGTCGCTAAGGTTTGGTGCGAACCCAATAAGTGTAGCACACGAGCTGCCGGCTATAGGTATGCGGGCCATCATATGGTTTCTCGTTTTGGCTTCACCTTTTCTGGCCATCGCCTTCTTCACTGGAGTCGTAGGCAATATGATTCAAGTCGGCTTTCTTCTGACAAAAGAGCCACTCAAACCCAGTTTCAGCAAGATAAACCCAATCAGTGGCTTTAAAAATATATTCGGTAAGAAAGCTTTGTTCGGTCTTCTGAAGAATCTTATGAAACTCTTTATCGTAGTTGGTTTCACTTTGTATACCATCTATCAGTCAGCGGTTATCATACTGAATGCAGGTAACGTCGGAGTCGTCAATATTTTTCCTTTGATGATTGAACTGGTCAGCTCGCTCGCGATTCAGCTGGCAGTCTTTCTAGCCATACTTGGGGCAGTCGATTACGTCTATCAGCGGTATGATCATAAGAAAAACTTGATGATGTCCATGCAGGAGATTAAAGACGAGTACAAAGAGATGGAAGGCGATCCGCAGATTAAATCTCAAAGGAAAGCAATGTACAAAGACATGGTTTCCGGAAATATTAGTGATGTCTCTGAGGCAACGGTTTTGATTACGAACCCGACACATTTCGCCATTGCCATTCGCTATGATGCAAGCAAAGATCAGGTTCCTATCGTCCTTGTAAAAGGTCAGGATTATATGGCTTTGAAAATGAGAGAAATGGCTGGCGAAGAATCTATTCCAATTATCGAAAACAAACCGTTAGCTCGTGCGCTTTATAAACAAGTCGAGCCGATGGATCCAATACCGTCTGAGATGTATCAGGCAATTGCCGAAATTCTTGCACTTATTTTGCAGGCTGAAGAAAACAAGAAGAAAAAGATTTAATAAAAGAGAATGGGTGGAAATATGAACAATCAAACGGCGGTCAAGACATCAACTGCATTAGCTAATTCATTAAATATAATCATCGCCTTTGTAGTGGTGTCTATTATCGGGATTATCATTATTCCAATGCCGACATTTGTGCTGGATTTCTTGCTGGTAATTAATATTTCCTTGGGAATTACAATACTGGTCCTGACACTCTTTACGCATTCTGTCCTGGATTTCCTCAGTTTCCCAACCTTGTTGCTCGTTACAACTATGATTCGTTTAGGCTTAAATATCAGCTCTACACGACTGATACTCAGCCAAGGGGATGCCGGGCGAGTTATCGATACGTTCGGCAGTTTCGTTGCGGGTAACAACTACATAGTTGGAGCTGTTCTGTTTGTCATAATTGTTATTGTTCAGATTATGGTCGTGACAAACGGTGCAAGCCGTGTAGCTGAAGTATCTGCCCGATTTACACTGGATGCCATGCCGGGTAAGCAGATGGCGATTGATGCCGATTTAAACAGTGGTCTAATCTCTGAAGAGCACGCTAAACTCAGACGATTAAATTTGGAAAAAGAGGCGAACTTTTACGGGTCGATGGATGGTGCCAGTAAGTTTGTCAAAGGGGATGCCATAGCCGGTATCATCATTACCCTGATAAACCTGGTTGGTGGTATTGCCATCCACTCTATGCAAGGAGATTACTCTATTGGCGAAGCGCTCAGTCACTTTGGACAGTTAACGATTGGTGACGGTCTGGTCAGTCAGATACCTTCCTTATTAATCTCTGTTGCGTCCGGTATTTTAGTTACTCGAACAGCAAATGAAAAAGCCTTTGGTGATACAGTCGGAGGCGAACTCTTTCATACGCCGCAGGTCATGTATATTGTTGCTACATTATTAGCTGTTTTCGCACTCGTACCAGGCTTTCCATTTTTCCCATTTATTCTAATTTCAACTGGACTAGCAGTATCTGGATACCTCGTTAGTGAAAGCCAGAAAGCTGACGCTAAAAACGAGTTGGATCAGCAGGATAGAGCAGCCATGCAGCAGGCTTCAGAACCTGTTGAAGAATCTGCTTCTCTGTTTCAGGTGGACCGGATTGCTGTTGAAATCGGTTATGGTCTGATTCCGCTGGCAAATGAAGATCAAGATTCAAGTATGACGGATCAAATTGCCGCAATAAGAAAACAGTTGTCTTATGAAATGGGTATTTTATTGAATCCCATTCGCATTCGAGACAACTTACAGATGGAACAGCACAGTTATGTTATTAAAATAAAAGGTAACGAAGTGGCTTCGGGCATTCTCTATCCTGATAAATTCCTGGTGGTCGAACCGGGTGGTATGGAAGAGGAAATTGACGGGATTGATGCGAAGGAACCGGCATTTGGTCTGGATGCCTTATGGGTCACACCTAAAAACAAAGAAATTGCCGAACTTCATGACTACACGGTAGTTGATCCATTGACTGTGTTGGTTACACATGTGAAAGAAGTCATGAAACAGAATGCAGATGAACTCTTAGGCAGACAGGAAGTCAAAGAACTCCTGGAAGGCCTCAAAGAACATTATAATGTTGTCATTGAAGAATTGATTCCGGATATTCTACAACTGGGTGATGTGCAGAAAGTACTTCAGAGATTATTAAAAGAAGGCGTGCCGATTACGGATCTGGTTACCATTCTCGAAACACTCGCAGATTACGGTAACACAACCAAGGATCATGAGACACTGACCGAATACGTCAGACAGTCGCTGAAACGCACAATAGTTAAGGATCATCTGGATGAAATGGGAACGATGCACGTGCTGACCGTTCATCCAGAAACAGAGGAACGACTGGCGGGTAGTGTGCAAAAATCAACTCATGGCTCCATTCCAGTCCTTCAGCCACAGGAAGTGAACCAGTTGTTTGACAGTATTAACCAGCAAAGTTCTTTATTGTCTGCCCAGGGCATTCCATATGTCTTGCTGACGTCACCGAAAATAAGACCGGCAGTCAGAAATTTGCTGTCCTTTAATTTTCCGGAATTGAATGTGTTATCTTTAAATGAAGTACCGAATGAATGCCCAATCGAAAGTGCAGGAATGGTGTCCATTAATTAGTCAGGAGGGTAAAAAGTGGAAGAGAGTCAACGTAATGAAACAGTCATGCAGTATATGCCGCTAGTCCATAAGGTTGTACACGGACTGAAAATCAATAACAGAGACTATGACCACGACGATCTGGTTAATATTGGTGTCATTGGTCTGATGAAAGCAATTGAGAAATACAATGAGTCACTGAATGTTCCTTTTATCAATTATGCCTACATGCGAATCAAGGGTGCGATTATCGATGAAATCAGAAAAACATCGCGTGTTTCACGTAATAAAATAAAAGCTGTGAATGCTTATTATGATGCTATCAGCACGCTGCAGCAGACACTTCTGAGGACACCGACTGAACAGGAAATACTTGCCGAGATGGCCATAGATATAAGTGAACTGAAGAAAATTTATGAAACAGTTCATCAACTGGCAGACGTTTCACTGGACGATATTTTATTTGAAGATTCCTCCGGAGAAACCAGTTTACAAGGAGTCATGACAGATTCTGCTGCTATATCGACGGCTGATAAGCTAATTAAAAAAGAGCAGCTTCAGTTCATGGAAAAAGCAGTCAAGAAACTGACCGAAAGAGAACAGCAGATTCTTCAGCTGATTTACTTCGAAGAGTTAAGCATGAAAGAAGTCGGTTATATTTATGATATCTCTACGCCGCGAGTCTCCCAAATTCACGGCAAAGCGTTACTTAAACTAAGAGAAGCATTACGAAAGGACGATGAATCTTGATTAGAGGCTTAGATACATTATCGAGCAGTTTCAATGTGCTCACGCAAAAGCAGAAGAATCTGGCGACAAATGCTGCAAACACGATGACGCCTGGATACAAGTCACAGAAATTGATGACAAGCACAACTGAACAAGTAGATGTACATAATTACACACGGGGTATCGATTCTAATAGACGGCGAGATGTGGGTGACTTAGTGTTCGGCAATCAGCTGGATGAAGCGGTCAGACAGCATTCATTTGGCGGTCTGCAGATGACTGAAAACAAAACGGATATCGCTATTAATGGAGAAGCCTTCTTTACTGTACAAAATGAAGCGGGTGAATTGTTTTATACTAAAAACGGTAATTTTTCTGTCAATCAGGAAGGACAGTTGATGACACAAGAAGGCTATCAGGTCATGGGCATCGAACAAAATGGTGCGATTACTCCTATTTCTGTGGGCACTGACTTGGAACAGACTTTCTCAATTAATGCTTACGGTTTTGTGGAAACAGACAATCAAGCCCCACAATTTTTATTTTTAACAGAATTTGAGGATACCAGCACATTAACCAGCACTGGAGGCACATTGTTCCAAGGTGACGGCGGTGTACCCGTTGGAGAAGGTTTCAGAATTCAACAAGGCTACCTTGAATCATCCAACGTCGACATGGCAGATGTAATGACTGACATGCTGCAAATCTCTAGAGAATTTGAAGCCAACCAAAGAGTTTTACAGTCAACAGACGAAACGCTGAAACGCGCAACCCAAGAGATAGGACGAACTTAAAAAGGAGCAGATTATGACAATCCCTTATAGTATTTCTAAAAGTGCACTGCAGACTCATCAGCATAAACTTAATCATTTGTCCCACAATATTTCAAATGTGAATACAATTGGCTTTAAGCAAAAAGACAGTCATTTTACTGAACTGCTGCATAATGAAGTAACGAACCAGGATGTCCGTTTGTCAGACAATGCGGAGGTTTCACTGAATGCAGGGGTACGAATGGCAGCCAGCAAGGACAGCTTTACTCAAGGTGCTTTGAACCATACCGGAGAAGCTCTCCACCTGGCTATTGGTGGAAACGGATTTTTCGGGGTACGTAATAATGACGATGAACTGCTTCTGACGAGAGACGGAGCTTTTCAAGTTAATGAAATGGGGCAGGTAGTTTCTGATAGAGGAGAGTCTCTGGAAATGGATTTGACTATTCCGGTCGAACAGTGGGATAGACAATCTCTCACAGTCACTGATTCGGGAGAAATTCTGACCGCAGTCAATGGCCAGATGACCGTCGCTGGTACTATTCCTTTGTATTTGCCGCCTCATTCAACCGCTTTGGAATCAGCTGGAGGCAATAGTTACCGCGTACTGGATGGAGTGAATTTAACTGATTCACGTAATGCTCCAGAAATGTTTGGATCAGTCATGAGCGGCTATCTGGAAGAATCAACGGTTGATTTAGCAAGGAGCATAACTGATATGATGCTCTCCCAGCGCGCTTATTCGTTAAACGCAAAGGTGATGCAAAGCACGGACGAGATGCACAGCTTAATTAATCAGTTTACTTAATTGACATAATCAGCTAAGTGATGAGCTAGAGAGGAACGCGAGATGATTCGTTTAATTCAGTTATCCAAAAAGTATCATAAAAACGACCCATATGCTTTGCAGGATATATCAGTTGATATTGAAAAAGGTGAATTTGTTTACCTGATTGGCAAAAGTGGCTCAGGCAAATCAACCTTACTCAAGCATCTCTATGGTCACGTTAAGCCAGATACAGGGCATGTATTAATGGATTCTTTTGTGGTGAGTCAGCTCAAAGCAAAGGATATGTATAAATTGAGACGACAAGTAGGAGTTGTGTTTCAGGACTTCAGTTTACTGCAATATAAAACTGTCTTTGATAATGTAGCTTACGTACTAGAAGTGATCAAGACAGATGAAAAAGAAATTGAAGCAAAAGTGATGCGGGCTCTAAAGATAGTGGGCTTGAGCCAGCGTGCCCTCGATTTTCCTGGAAATTTGTCAGGTGGTGAGCAGCAGCGCGTGGCCATTGCGCGTGCCATAGTACACGAACCAAAGTTTTTAATAGCTGATGAGCCGACCGGTAATCTTGATCCGAGAACGAGCTTGTCTGTTTTGAAACTCCTCCATAAAATCAACAAAACGGGCACCACCGTTATTATGTCAACGCATGACTATAGTTTTGTTGAACACATGCCTGCACGAGTGATTGCGCTAGCTGATGGAAAAATTAAAAGTGACCGTTCCAAGAATCATACGCTGCTTATACTAAATAATACGATGGGCGAATACTACGTCGTCTAATAATAAAACGGTACTGACAAGTTGTTATCTTGTCGGTACCGTTTTTAATATTACTAATGAGTTAGCTATATTTAGACTGTCTGGGTCACTGATGAAATAGGGAACAAAGACTGTCCTTTATCGATTTTCTGTTCAATAGTAGTAAGTTTGTTATTTCTTAATTTTGTAATAAGTGGTGTCAGCTTCTCAACTTCAATCATTAATAAATCAGCAATGTGTGTCGTGTTTTTAATAAGCTCCAGCTGCTTTTCTGACTGACTATCTGTAGTATCCGTTATTGTAGAGGTCTGTTCAGCAATTGACTGCATGCGGTCCAGAGCCTTGAGAATACTGTCAGCACCTTGAGATATGGATTCAGAAGTTAAAGCGGTCTGATGAATATCCTCATCTAAACTATTCACCGCATCTATAATGTATTTAAACTTAAGTTCAGTTTCCGATACACTATGAAGGCTATCTATCATTTTGTGTTGTCCATTATTAACCGATTCCTTAGCCTCGCCACTTTCAGTTTGTATAGTTTTAATTATATTACCGACCTGCCTGACAGCCTCGTCGGTCTGAATCGATAATTTTCTTACTTCATCCGCAACGACAGCGAAACCTTTACCCGCACTGCCAGCTTGAGCCGCTTCTATAGCTGCATTCAAAGCCAGAAGGTTAGTTTTTTCTGAAATATCCGAAATAACTGTGATAATACTATTGATTTCTTTCGATTGTGAATCCAGCGTTTCGACAATGTCTCTGACATGATTAAATGAAGCTTCCAGTTTGTTCATTTCGTCGGTCGTCTGATTAACTAAAGCAAAACCTTCTGTTGATTCTTTTTTCATTAATTTAGATGAATTGACAATATTGGATGTATTTTTTTCAATTTCTTCAATCGACAAGGAAAAAGAGTCCAGTACTTTTTGACTGTTTTGGGCTTGTTGGACTTGATCGTTGGCTCCTTTTCGAATGGAAAGAATAGAGCCCTTTACTTCCTGACTACTGGTTTGTGTTTGGCTGGCGTTTTCAGTTAATTGCTGTGCTGTAAGTTCTACTTGTGAACTTGTGTCTGTCAACTGCTCAATAATCGATTGAATAGTCCTCTCACTTGCTTCATTCATTGCTTCTAATGTAGCTACTTGCTTTTGATTAGCAAGAATTTGCCATATAACAGCCCCTGCTGTAAGAACTAGAAAGACAGCGTGGATGAGCACCATAGTAAAAGAATACGTTCCGGAACCATAAACAAACACCGTGGCTGGTGGATAAAAGTAGCCTAATAGATGCTGAAAAGCAAAAGTACCCGTCATTAAAGAAACTAATTTAACGGAATTATAATAAGCCATCGTGGCAATAACCATGAAAATACCAAAATGGTACTCAACAGCCCCAAATCCACCCATGATCATGCTGATAACAGAAAAAGTCAGTAGCAGAGTAATCAGGACCGGTAGTAGTCTGTGATTATTTGAGACCCGCATCAATAGAAAGGCAGTTAACAGAAGAGATACTGGAATTGAAAGAAACAGAGCGTTGACCATATTAAAATAAGGGGGAAGTGTAGATGTCATCGCTACTTCTGAACCGTGATTGTGCGAGTTAATAACAGAAAATTGATGAAGATACTGCACCAGCAGAGTAAGGGACAAGGTAATGGTTCCCAGAACCATCATGAGTTTATTTTTGTTCATGGCATTCATCCTTTAGGGTCGAGAATAATTCGACAAGTTATTTAATACGCTTATTATCGGTAAGTAAAAAAGAATATTAAGCATAGAGTTCAATAAATAAGACTTTTCATTGTATAATTAAAAAGAACACTTTGCTGAAAATGATTTACATTGAGAGATGGGGTACAACGATGATAGAAAAACTGAATTTAAACTTGGAAGAAGCAAAAATATGGATTACTTTAGGCGGGAGTGTGTTATTTTCATTTCTCCTAGCAATTTTTGTTATTTCATTGGATACTCGAGTAGTCCCTTTGCTAGAAAGCTTCCCTACTTGGACCTTGACAAGCGTTAGCTTAGCGAGGGAAATACTGAGTCTCCTAGCCGGATCGCTTTTCTCTGTTGCAACGTTTACTTTTGCGACAATGTTGACCATAGTCACCTTGTATACATCAAATTTTAGTCCAAGAGCCACTGAAAATTTTCTACTGAACCGTACTTCAATGCAGACACTGGGTATATTTCTTGGTGGCTTTATTTATTGTTTGTCCTCTTTATTTTTTATGAGAAGTTCTGAAGATGAATTCCTAGTTGTTTCTGCAACAGTTGCACTACTATATGCGCTAGGGGCAGTTATTACCTTTACTCGTTTTGTCTATGTCAGTTCTCAATATGTCCAGCTTGAGAAACTGATCCATAACCTCTATTCTGAAGCAGAAGAAGTTTATGAAAACTACATTACTCGATTTGAGGAATTTCAGACGGTCAAGCATTTACCTGAAGTGGAGTATATGTATACCTATACTATAAAAGCAAAAAAAAGCGCCTATATTGAACACATTGATTTTAATATACTTACTTCAGCAGCAAAAAATACGCAGGCACTGCTGGAAGTGAAAATAAGAACCGGAACGTTTGTCTCTTCTAATGAGCCAGTAGCAGAAATTCTAACCAATATGAAGCTGGACGATGAAAAATTAAATAAATACAGTTCGCGCATTAATCAAAGTTTCAGTTATGAAGAACAGAAGTCAGCCATGTACGACCCGGACTATGCCCGCTCAAAGTTAACTGAAGTTGCTTTAAGAGCTGTGTCTCCCGGAATTAACGATCCCAAAACAGCGATTCACATATTAAGGTATAAGGCTCTACTTGAACGGCGTTTAGCGGGGCTTCCAGGAAAGTATGTAATCATGAAAAAATCGGATGAGTCACTTATTGAAAAAGAGACACCGGAAAAATACGAAGGTACTGTGTTCTATCGTTATAATGACTTCGCTGAGGATCTGTATACAGGCTACTGGCAGCTTGTCTTTTACATGCAGAAAGATATTTCCGGCGTACACGCTTTATTCGAAGCCGTAAAAACTATTGTCTACAATGCTCATGAAGATAATTTAGGTTTTATAAAAGAGTACAATGAATACCTCTATACAACATGACTTATAAAAACTTTGAAGAAGCCTTTGACCTCCGAATCATTGAACAGGATTATGAGAAAATAAAAGCTGTTATTGAGGCAAAGAGCTCCGAATCAGATAAATAGGAATTGTAAAAAGAGCCTTTCAAAGGCTCTTTTTTTGTAATAGTTACTATCTGCCTATTAACATAGCCCTAGAATAACCGATAATAACGACGAGGAATACTTTAGAGAGGGAGTCGTATATGAAAGAATCGGCTATTAAATTAAATGAAATTGAAAATGAAATGGTATTAGAAGAAAGTAAAACAATGAAAGAGCGCTACAATGATAAAGCAACAAAATTACTCACGATTTTAATAGGTGCGATGATAGTCAGTGCCTACCCTGTCGTTTATCTATTTACAGTAGTTGACTGGCTGGCGATTGAAAATTTTGTTTCATTTTTAATCTACACATCGGTTATCAATATTTTAATGATTATCAGTTACAACGTGTTTGGTAAAAAGTACGCAGGTAAATACATTTTAGTATCGCTTATGTACACTTTACCAACCGCGATAAACATTGCTTTGCTCTCGAGAACAGCTTGGAGCGTACTGTTTCTTTACTTAGTTCTCACCGTCATCTTTTTGAACAAAAGAATTCTATTATTATCAGGATTACTAGGCATGATCAACTTAATGGTTGTCATATTTTTCGAGTTTACTTTAATCGCTGATCCGGTCGAGTTTAGTATTATGGCCATTCTGTACTTATTTACCGTAATTACAGGTTATGCTGTTGTCTCCAATGGTGAAGGACTGATAAATCAGATTGAGACGTCACAAGAGAAAACATTAGCACAATCTTCGCATATGGAAAACATTATACTGGCTGCTCAGCAAACGATTAGTCAGTTAAGAGGAAGTGCCCAATCACTGGATAAAACAAGTGCATCCATTGTCCAGGCTTCTAACGAAGTAAGTCGAGCAATCGAGGACATTGCCAGTTCAACGTCCAGTCAGGCAGCAGATACTGAAAACGGGGCTGACCAAGTTAAAGTTCTTGGTCGTATTCTCTCTGATCAGTCCAATTACATGAAACAACTGACAGAGGCTACTGAGAAGGCAGATAGTTTAAGAGAAACTAGCATGACTAATCTATCTTCTCTAACTGAAAACACTCAAATGAGCATTGAGAATGTGAAAGAAATCGAAACGATGATTCAGTCAACATCTGAATCAGTAGAGAAGATTGATGCCGCATCTGCTGAAATAGCTAGTATTTCAGAACAGACCAATCTCTTAGCTTTAAACGCATCCATTGAAGCAGCTAGAGCGGGAGAAGAGGGCAAAGGCTTTGCAGTAGTAGCTGATGAAATAAGAAAACTTGCAGAGAAGTCACACGTATTCAATGAAGAAATTGTTGAAGTCATCAGCAGTTTAACGAAACAGGCAAATGAAGCTGTAGGTGCAGTAAGAAACTTAAGTCTGATAACTACGCAGCAGCAAGGGAGTCTGGATGAAACGAATAAGCAGTTTGATTCACTCTCTGAATCAATTGCTATAATGGAAAAAGTAATTAAAACTGTTGCTGAGGCTGGAAAGAAAATGGAAGAAAAAAGCGAAGAGCTAATTACAATTATGCAGAGTTTATCTGCTTCGTCAGAAGAAAATGCAGCAACGACAGAAGAAATCTCCGCTTCTACTGGTTCAACTTCTAATGATATAGAGGTAATATCTAAAGAAATACATGATATCAGCTTACAAGTTAAAGAACTGGAACAAGTCATCAGCAAATAATGGACAACGTTTAGCATAATAAAACAATAAATTTATAAATATGAAAAAACTTTATATAGATGCGTATTTTTTGTACTATTATGATACACTTGCATTATATTGCTGACAAAATACAAGAGAGCCGTAATTAACTCTTTAATTACGTAAAAGGGGTAAACATCCGAATGACATTTATTAGTTTGTTAAATGTACAAGCGATAATACAACTGAATACACTGACCGCTATTGAACACATACTAGTGGCCTTGATTTGTTTTGCAGCACTATTCATTACGATTAATTTTTCCAAACCAGCCCATGTTTATTCTATTATAAGTGATCCGTATGATTATCCTGACAAATCAAAACAGAACAAGTCCGTCAAGAAATGGTGGCAGATTTTGAGCAATAAGCTTAAGCGTTCAGGAAAAGACGAAGATAAATGGCGAGATGCTTATGAAAAGAAAAAACATGAACTCCATAAAATAACTTACTTTGATATGCTCACGAACCTTCCCAATCGTGTGAAGCTTGTGCAGGACTTTAAGGCAAGGCTTGCTGTTTCAACTGAAACGGATGCATCAGTCGAAATTTCAATTTTCATTCTTGATATCGACCGCTTTAGAATTATCAATGAGCTTCATGGGAGAGATGCTGGGGACAAAGTGCTCATCAAAATCGCTCAACGACTCCGAACGTTATTCGGCGATCAGGCCGTCATAGCTAGAGAAAGCGAAGATGAATTGTACATACTAATAGAAGGCGTCAATGAAAAACAGACGCTTCAATATGGACAGGATATAGTGGCACTCTTTTCCAAACCTTTCAGAGTGAATCAATCTACTTTTTATGTTACTGCCAGTGTGGGAATCAGTCGTTATCCTGAAACAGCTCAGGACATGGATGCATTACTTCAGCAGGCTGAAATTGCCATGTACAAAGTGAAACGATCTGGAAAGAACAACTTCCATCTGTTTATGACCGATGATGCTGCTGCAATTGAAAGAAAACGCCGGATTGAATTTGGCTTGAAAGAAGCACTTTTGAACAACGAGCTGTATCTCCTGTATCAGCCGAAGATTGAAATGAACAGTGATAAAATTTATGGCGTCGAAGCCCTTTTAAGATGGGAACATCCATTGCTTGGGCTAGTGTCTCCAGTCGAATTCATTCCAATTGCGGAAGAATCAGGAATGATTAGTGAAATTGGCTATTGGGTCATTTATGAAGCTGTCAGACAGGCGAAAGAATGGCAGAAAGAAGGATTAGAGCTTCATGTGGCGGTAAATGTTTCTGCTATTCAGTTAGAGGACCCATACTTTGTAGTTCGTGTTAGAAATGTATTGGAATTATACGAAGTTGATGCGAAACTCTTTATTATAGAAATAACAGAGAGTGTGATGCAGGATGTTGAACAGGCTAATCGCGTGATTAAAGAATTGCATAAAATTGGAGTGAATGTTGCCATCGATGACTTCGGAACAGGTTACTCTTCATTAAGTGTGTTAAACAATGTCTTTATCGATATTGTTAAAATTGACAAGTCATTTATCGACCATATCCTGAACAAAGAAAATACTGCTTCGCTGGTTCGTACAATGATTCAAATGGGTAAAAGTCTGGACTTCAGAATTGTTGCAGAAGGCATAGAAAGTAAAGAACAGTCTAACTTCCTGAAAGAAAATGACTGTGAATATGGTCAGGGATACTTTTACAGTAGACCAGTATCGGCAGACGATATTATACGATTATCCAATAAAGAATAGAACAATCTAAATGAAACTCTCAATATTAGGTGATATGGCAATGTGGCAATGTGGCAATGTGGCTTAATTATTGAGAGTTTTTGAATACATAAATTACGAGAGTAAACAGATTAGCAAAATGTGTCAGAATGATATAAAAGGAATAGAGGCTACGAAAGATAAATTAAAACTTTTTAGTAATGGACTGTTTGTTTATTATTCACAAATTAATACTAATTCGATATAATTGACTAAGACATGGTTAAAATATAAACTTATTTCTATGAGTTTTTACTGAAAGTGTATTCATATTAATTGGCGGAGGATTTCAGATGATATCATCATTTTACAAGAAAGTGATATGGGGTAGTTTTGCAATGGGCAGTCCTGTGTTATTTTATCTAGCTTATAGCTTGTCTCATACTAGACCCGATTTTTTCAGCTTCGAATTTGGTATTTTTTTGTTGCTTGCAATTATTGTAGCTCTTTATCCTATTCATACTGAAGAGTCTATATTGTTTCTGATTACGGGTATTTCTTTACCAGCTTTTGTTTTGTTTGGATTGTTCGCAGAAATGGTGTTGACTACTATTGCACTTATATTCTTAATGATGCGCTCACATATAAAGTTGGATGAAAGTTTTCGTTATCCTCTTAATATAGTGATGTTTCAGATTCTATCAATCATTGCTGCCGTGACGTACAATCTAATCAACCCTTACATAACAATCTCAAGCTATCACAATTACAGTATAATCGCAATGACTATATACATGCTGATACATTTATTAGCCAATCAGTTTTTGATGCTAGTATTTAACCGCTACTTGTTTAATGATAAAGAAGCTTCGTTTCTAGACGGCGAGTTTATTTTTTCACTAGTTACAAGTCTCTTTACTGTCCCCTTATCCTTTATTTTAATCTACTTATTTGTTGAAATTGGGATACCTGGTGCATTAATTGGATCGCTTCCATTTATTACCATTACTATCGGGGTTAATGTCCATTATAAGAGCAAGGTCAATAATTCGTACTTAAAGAAAGTAAATACCTTAGCTCAGGAATTAACTGAAAAAAAGCAGACAAGGGAGGTTTTAGAGACATATTTACGTTCTTTGGCTATGATTTTTCCTGTAGATGCACTATCGTATTTTACTATTAATGATAAACAGTCACTTCAAAGAGTGGCAATTTATAGAAAAAAGGAAGGGTTCAAAGAACTTGAAGAAGCATTTGACCTGTCCAATAAATCGATACTTAAACGTGCAATGGATACAAAAGATATTCTATATTATAATCGCTCATTGGACTGGAAAAAATATTGCATACGTGATTTATCATATACAGCTGAAAGTGCATTAGTCCTTCCGATTACCCAACAAAATGATGTTACAGGTTTAATATTATTAAGTCATCGCACAAAACATATGTATAATGAGATGCTAGTTTCGTTGATTAGAATATTGCACAAGTATTTTGCCATAGCCTTAGATAATGCTGTTCAGTACGAACTATTGGAAGAGAACAGCGAAACTGATTTTCTCACGGGCTTACCTAATTTAAAGTACTTTGCTAAAAAATTGGAATACGCCATGAGTAAAGGGGTTGACCATATATCTCTAGTAGTAATGGATTTGGACCACTTCAAGAAAACAAATGACCAGTATGGCCATCAAGCAGGTAATGAAATATTAAAGCAAGTGGGGTGCTTACTAGAGGACTACTCAAATGATGAGATAACAGTTGCGCGCTTTGGTGGTGAAGAGTTTGTCGCACTACTGCCAAACTATACAAAAGAAGAGGCAGCTGACGTGTCTGAAGATATGCGCCGGTCTATTGAACAGAGAGTGTTTGAAATTAGTCAGACGATTCAGGATAAAGATACTGTGGGAATCAAATTGACAGCCAGTTTTGGAGTGGCTACTTATCCAGATGATTGTAAAGAATCAGATGAACTCATTAACCTGGCAGATAAAGCTATGTATATTGGGTCAAAACAACGCGGGCGTAACCGCGTGACACTCGTACAAGAAGGAAGTTTAAAAAATGCAGTCAAAAAGAAGTATTGATCTAAAGAATGATAGCGGCACAACCCTAGTTGAATTATTAGCTGCCATCGCTATCCTTTCAATAATCGTAACGGCCTTTCTTGCATTTTTTGTTCAAGGAGCCAGAACCAATAGCCGGACAAATGACATGACTGAAGCAACCTTTATTGCTCAGGAAGAAATGGAAGAAATTGTGCACTATTCTCAGACGATGACTTTCGAAAATTTGCAAAGTCAGGATAGATTTAATAGCAGCGGTAATACACTTAATAGCTCTTATACGGCTAGCGGTTATACTGTAAAAACATCAATCAGAAAAATGGAAGATACTGAGCGTCTTTTTACTGTTATAGTAGAAGTAGAAAACGCAGCCGGTAGACAGGCGGTTATGGAAAACAGACTGACTTTCGAATGAGGTATATAGGATGTTGAAATTTTTGAAAAATGAAGACGGTATTACCCTTGTGGAACTGCTGGCGAGTTTGGTAATTTTATCAGTAGTCATACTTTTAGTCGGATCTGTGCACATTTTTGGACAAACCCAATTCATCAGTCAGACAGAATCCGCTGGACAGGCGAATGATTTAAGATACAGTTTGACTTTAGTTTCACGAGACATCAGACAAGCTGAGGAAATCAGTTTTGAGTCGGGGGAATTAAAACTGGACGGGCTAACTTATACTCATTCTGGGAATGCATTAAGAAGAAATGGGGAAGTTATCTCTGGCAGGGTCAGTTTATTTGAGGTTGATTTTAATGATGAAAAAGCTGATATAAGAATACGGAGTACGGAAAACAGACAAAGAAAATCCCAGACATACGAAACAACTATTTACTTCAGGAGGTGATTGGCAATGGGATGCTTAATTAGCAAGCTTAAAAACGAAGAGGGCAGTGGACTGATTTTAGCCTTGATGACACTAATGGTACTGGCCGTTCTAGGAGCTTCTTTAGGAACAATCACCATCGGTAGTCACCGTCTGAGCAGTATGAACAGAGATTCGACATCTGCCTATTACATAGCCGAAGCCGGCGCCAATCAGGCTTTTGAAGAGATTAAAGCGTATGTCTATGACGCTCATGAAAGCACATCTGGTCAGAGCAGTTTCTTTAATCGAGTCGATGAGTTATCCAAAGAGTATTTTAATGGACAATCAATAACCGGCTTTTCAGACCAGTTCGGAGATTCGCCTGAGAGTATAGTAATACTTTCTAGAGGGACTCAAGATGGTGAAACAACGTCTTATGAACTTTCTTCTGTTGGAAGTGTGGATGGAAAAGAAAGAAAAGTTGTAAAGGCGTTTGAAGTGACTTACAGGACTGAATCAAAAGAGGATATAGAGTTTGTCGCTCCCAAAAACGCTGCGATTATATCTAATGATACAGTAAGTCTAAACAATCATACTGAAATTCACGGGGATGTATGGGTAAACGATAAAAAGTTTATTAATGGAAATCAGTCTGCGATAAAAAAAGAAATTAGAACACCAATTAATGACTGGAATTTATATAATGAGATTATTGGCGTAGATCATATTTTAAATAGAAATTATCAAAATTTGACCGAAAATAAACTCACTACTGCAAAAGGGGAAGTATTGTACTATCAAGTTGATAAGTTAAATACTAATCAATTAGATATTACAGGTGAAGGAACTGTTCATCTTTTAGTTACTGATTCAATATCATTTCAGAATAATGGAAGTTTTGGAAATGAGAACGACTCTAATAGGGTTAGAATTTACTATACTGGAAAAGAAGATTTTACTGTCTCTAATGGTTTCAATTTAAATGCATCAATTTATATACATGAAGCTAAAGTGAATCTAAGAAACCATTCTTCATTTGAAGGAGTTTTCCTTTATGGAGGTACAGAAGATATAAATATTAGTAATCATACAGAAATTAGTGCTTATATGATTGCTCCAAAGGCAACGGTTAACTTTGGTAATCATGCTGTTCTAGAAGGTTCACTAGTGGCTAATGGGGCAAGTTTAGGCAATTATTCTAAAATAATTTATAAAAATGTTGGCTCGTATCCTTTTACCTTCAGAGGTTCTGGAGGTAATGGCGAAAGTGATAGAGACGAATTAATTAACGCTAGCCCCATAGTAGAACCAAAATAAGAAGGAGGCGATTGAATGGTTAAAACTACCCGTAAAAAAATAGGCGATTTACTGAAAGAAGCTGAATTAATCACTGAAATGCAGATTGTTGAAGCGATTGAACATAAAAAATCAAATCAGAAGCTCGGAGATGCTCTTGTTGATCAAGGTTACATAACAGAGAAGCAGTTGCTGGATGTACTCGAAATTCAGCTGAAACTTGAAAGTGTGTCCCTTTATCAATACCCCATTGATAAACAGCTTATTGACTTGATTTCAAAGGATTTCGCTCGGTCAAATCTACTTATGCCTATTAAAAGAGAAAACACCCGATTAATTGTCGCGATGAATGACCCGCTTGATTTTTACGCTATAGAAGATTTGGAATTATCAACGGGATACACTGTGACACCGGTAATTGCCGCAAAAGATGATATCCTGCAGACTATTAACCGCCTGTATGACAGTAATGATATTGCAGTTGAAGATATTGAAGGAGAGGATGCTCCCGCAGTTCGTATTTTTGACCAGCTACTGGAAACTGGCGTTGCCATGCATGCTTCGGATATCCATTTGGATCAGAAAGAAAATGCTGTCAGCGTCCGTTACCGAGTTGACGGTGTACTTCGCACAGACCGGACCTTGCCTAAAAGTCTGATGAACTCTCTAGTGGCACGTATTAAGATTATGGCCGGCCTGAATATTACTGAAACGCGTTTGCCGCAGGATGGGCGTATCAGTACTGAAGTGATGGACAAGCGTGTTAATTTAAGGGTTTCGACCTTGCCGACTGTTTTCGGTGAAAAGGTTGTTATCCGAATTCTGGATATGTCTAACGTCTTTAATAAAATCGAAGACATTGGCTTGCAGAAAGACACGTTAGATGCTTATGAAGAACTGATTAAACAGCCGTCAGGATTAATCCTTCTGACCGGACCGACTGGTTCAGGAAAGTCATCCACTTTATATGGGTCAATTAACGAACTGAACAGTCCGGAAAGCAATATCGTAACAGTTGAAGATCCGGTTGAGTATCAGCTTGAGGGCATTAACCAGGTTCAGGTTAATACGCAGATTGGTCTGACCTTCGCTGCTGGTTTGCGCTCTATTTTAAGACAGGATCCCAATATCATCATGGTTGGGGAAATCAGAGACAAGGAAACAGCCGATATCAGCATACGAGCTTCACTGACTGGGCACCTGGTTTTCAGTACCTTACACACAAATAGTGCCATAGAAGCGATTCCTCGACTGCTGGATATGGGAATTGAACCTTACCTAGTTGTTTCGTCACTCAGCGGTGTAATGGCTCAGCGACTAGTTAAGACGGTATGCAAAGATTGTGCCTACACTCGTTCAGCCAGCCCAATTGAAAAAGATCTCTTTGAAAGAAGACAGATGACAATAGACAAGGTGACGGTTGGACGAGGCTGTGATCGCTGCCGAGGTACAGGTTACCGTGGTCGGATGGCGATTCACGAACTGATTGTCGTTGATGATGATATCAAGGAATTGATGATGAACCAGTCAACCATTCAGGAGATTAAAAGGCATATTAAGAAAAAGGGCATTCGCTTTTTAATTGACGATGGCCTTGAAAAAATCAAAGAAGGAAAAACTACATTGGACGAAGTACTCCGAGTCGCTTCAGTCGATGAATAGAAGGACGGATTAAATGAATAATTTAAATACAATACTGACAAAAGCACACTATAAAGAAGCGTCAGATGTTCATCTCATAGCGGGAACGTCACCTGTCTTTCGAATAGATGGTAAATTGGTGACCGAACAAGATGACAAACTGATGCCTGATGATACGATTGAAATGGCACGGGCGATACTAACTGATAAATTGTGGGACGAACTTCAGGAAAAAAAAGAAGTTGATTTGTCTTATGGCATTTCTGGTGTTTCCCGTTTTAGAGTTAACATTTTCTTTCAGCGAAACGCAATTTCTATGGCATTCAGAGTCATCCCAAGAGATATACCGACAATAGATAGTTTGGGGATTCCCAAACAGCTGAAACAGCTAGTTAAAAAGTCACATGGTTTGATACTGGTTACTGGCCCGACAGGAAGCGGAAAAAGCACTTCACTAGCATCAATGATTGATTATATGAACCGCGAAATGAATCGTCATATTATTACCCTTGAAGATCCAATCGAGTACCTGCACTCTCATAAGCAGTCTATTATTGAACAGAGAGAAGTAGGATTTGATACATTATCCTTCAAAGAAGGCTTGCGAGCCAGCTTAAGACAAGATCCGGACGTAATTCTAGTTGGAGAACTGAGAGATTTGGAGACCATTCAGACAGCTATTACAGCTGCTGAAACAGGGCATCTAGTCATGGGTACATTACATACTCAGGACACGACAGGTACCATTGACCGTATTATTGATGTATTCCCGGTACATCAGAAAAACCAAGTACGGACGATGCTGGCTAATGTACTCTTAGGTGTCATGTCGCAACGATTATTCCCGACAGTCAATCATAAAGGACGCGTTGCCGCCACGGAACTGCTTATTAATAATCCAGCTATCAAAAACTTAATCCGAAATGAAAAAATGCACCAGATTCCAAATGTTTTGCAGACTTCTAAAGATCAAGGGATGCATACTATGGAAATGAGCATGAGACAATTGATAGCTGAAAAGCAGATTAGTGAAATGGAACTGCTGCCCTATACTAGTGGGAAATAACAGAAAGAAGGTCAGAAATGGCAACATATGCTTACAAGGCTAAGACGAATCAAGGAAAAGTAATTAAAGGGCGACTGGATAGTATTAATAAAAAAGAAGCTGTTCAGGAACTGACAAATATGAATCTGATAGTTTTTGAGGTAGAACCGTTAAACTCCATTTTGTATAAAGACATTTACATCGGAAAACCGATTAAACAGAAAGAATTCGTGTTGTTTTTACGCCAGTTCGCTACGCTGATGGAGGCTGGTATCTTACTTGTCAACTCCATAGACTTGTTGGCTGAACAGACAGACAGTAAAGCATTGAAAGATGCCCTTGAGGAGATATCGGTTGATGTAAAGGAAGGGGTAGCCTTATCTGAGGCAATGAAAGAGTACCCTAAACTCTTTCCTGACTTGCTGGTCCAAATGATTCATTCCGGGGAAATCAGTGGCCAGCTGGAAGATGTGCTTAAACGGATGGCGACATACTATGAAAAGCAATACCGGATTAAACAGAAAGTATCGACAGCTTTAACATACCCGACGGTAGTTGCTTCCTTTGCCATCATAATCACGCTATTTTTACTCATTTTTATTGTTCCAATATTTGGCGATTTGTTTGCCTCATTTGGAGAGGATTTACCATTAATAACCCAGGTCGTCTTAAATTTCAGTGCATTTATCCAACAATACTGGTGGGTTTTCATTGCGTTACTTTTATTAATGGGCGTTGTTTTCTTCCAGACGAAAAAGAAAGAGTCAGGCGCGTATCTTATTGATAAACTGCTTCTGAAACTTCCGATTGTGGGACCATTTGTACAGAAAGCGGTACTGGCTCGAATGACCCAGACTCTAAGTTCGCTGTTAAACAGTTCCGTTCCAATTCTGCAGGCGGTTGACGTGACCAGTACAGTCGTAGGCAACAGAGTCGTTGAGAAAGTACTGATTGAAGCTAGGACTTCACTTGAAAAAGGTGAGAGCTTAGCCAAGCCGATGGAGGACCACTGGGTTTTCCCCTCACTCATTAAACAAATGATTCGAGTAGGTGAGTCAAGCGGATCACTTGATGAAATGCTGAAGCGAGTGGCGGATGTGTATGATCAGGAAGTAGAAGAGGCTTCAGATAAACTTCAGTCGCTGATTGAACCCGTTTTAATTATTTTCCTGGCAGTCATTGTCGGATTAATAGTATTATCAATTGTGGTACCAATGTTCAGTTTATTCGAAACATTTTAATTAATATACAAGTTATAAGACCAGCTTTTCTGTTGTAAATTCAAGAATTCTATTCTATAATGTTACTAATACAAATCAATTACATAAATTCGTACTATTATCTAACTGATTTGTATACAAAAATCATTGAATGTTTATACTAGTTTTTAAAGCTTGTCGGACGTTATAAACTTTTTATTCCCAATCAAGTTTATGTTCCTTCAGCTTTATTAAAAAGTATAAACGAAAATATTAGGAGGATAATAATATGAGAAACAAGATCAAACAGATGATGAACAAAGAAGAAGGTTTCACACTCGTTGAGCTGCTAGCGGTTATCGTTATTTTAGGGATAATTGTTGCAATTTCAATACCTGCTATCGGTGGAGTAATTAGTAATGCACAAGATAATGCAGATTCAGCTGAACAAGATTTAATTGAAGAAGCAGCAAGAATGTGGCATATATCCGAAAGAGACGGCAAGGGCTCAGTTGATGTGGGCGTAAAAACACTTATAGATGGTGGCTATCTTGAAAATAGAGGAGATGACGACCTTTCAGGAGGCGTTAAAATAGACGATTCTGGAAATACAACTACATTTGAATATAATAGTGGTATATCAGTTACCGCTCCAGGCATCTAAAAATAATTGACATCAACAGAAAGGCCCTCTCGGGGGTCTTTCTTCATACCTACATACCTATTAGGAGCCAGCTATGGAAACCATTATTATACTTATTTTCTTTCTTTACGGTCTCATTTTCGGATCTTTTTTCAATGTTGTCGGTCTGCGAGTACCGAATGAGTCCTTATTTAAAGAAAAGCGTTCATACTGTGATACGTGTCAGCGTACGTTGACTTGGAAAGAACTCATTCCCGTTTTTTCATACTTATTCCAAAAAGGTAGATGCAGCGGGTGCCGTGATTCTATTTCACCACTTTACCCAATTATGGAAACAGCTACCGGACTACTGTTTGCTATTTCTTATTATGTCTATGGCTTCAGTTATCAAACGATTTTAGGATTGCTTTTAACGAGCTTGATAATACCAGTTACTGTATCTGATATTGCTTATAAGCGCATACCTAATAGGTTGCTGCTATTCTTCTCTCCCATTTTTTTATTATACCGGTTACTGATTCCTTTAAATTCCTTGTGGTTTTCACTGGCAGGGGCTTTACTGGCATTCCTTCTCGTTTTAATCGTTATACTAGTATCTAAAGGCGGAATGGGTGTAGGAGATTTGAAGTACTTTACTTTATTCGGCTTTATATTTGGACCGTATTACTTTTTACTGCTTTTCTTTTTGTCGACAGTTTTTGGAAGTATTGGCGGATTAATAATAATTCGGATTAAAAACATCAGTAGTCGGTCGAAAATTGCATTTGGTCCTTATATTGGGCTGGCTGCTTTAACAGTCTTTTTTGTTGGAGAGAACATAATCAACTGGTATCTATCTTTGATTAAGTCATAACCGCACACTTATACTTATGGAGGAATAATAATGTTATTTAAAAGCAAACCCCAATTATTCATGCAGTTTTTTGATCGCAGTATTCGTTATTTGGTAATGGATACTCAGAAGAAGACAGTCATCGAAAAGGATGAGCTTGTTTTTGATACAACCATTATTCAAGAAGGCCAGTTGGTTAATGTTTCACTTTTAGAGACCAGACTGGATGCTCTAATCAAAGAAAAAAAATGGAAAAACGCGAAAGTCTCAATCATTCTTCCAGATGATTTTGTGACGATTCGTGAAGAAGACATTCCATCACAGCTCAATGAAACGGAAATCAAGGATTATCTTAATCTACATATAAATCAGTCTATACGGCTCCCGTTTGACAATCCTAAAGTTGAATTAGAAGTGCTGGAGAAAAAAGAACAGACGCAAACCCTTTTACTCGTTGCTTATCCTGGAGAACAAGTCACAAATTATTTAGATCTCTTGAGCCAGGTTTCTCTTAAACCAGAAGTGGCTGATATATCATCCCTGTGTGTCTATAGAATTTTGCTTCAACAGAATACAGCACATTTTAGCACTAAAGACCACGTCATGGTGTTGCAATGGAACCCAGTTGACACAACAATTACTGTCTTTAATGAGGGCATTCCTCAATTCAATAGACACACGCGTTCTCAAAGGTTGATGGACAGCTGGAAACTGTCTAAAGACGGACAATGGGACTGGACCATGTCTGATGAGGAGCTGGTGGACAGTTTAACGGAACAGTTAAATGGGTTGGAGCGTTTCATTGAGTTTTATCGTTATTCAGTCATGGATGGACAAGAGAGTATTTCTGACATTATTTTGTCTGGCTATTTCCCAGATTTAAATCGACTTGAAGAACTCTTGAATGACCGGTTTTCAATCAAGGTTCATACGTTAAATTTGCCAAATGAATTTACCCAAGCTGATGCTATGCTATATGGGTCGACTTTAAAAGAAAGCAAGCGAAAAGAGTCACTATTAAAAGCGAAAAAACAGAGGGTAGCTGTGTCAAAGACTGAAAAGAGTAAAAAGAAGGAAAAACCGACACTAATTTTGTCAAAGAATAAAGCTGAAGGGGAAGTGGCAAATGATTGAAGTCAATTTTTTTGAAAAAAAAGCCAAAAATGTGCTTCCTCATGTCATGGTTCTCTTTTTCTTCATTGGTCTATTAGCTTTAAGTGTCTACTTTTTCCTTTTGCATGGGCTCTATGTAAGTGAGGCTAATCAGAATAATCAGATGATTCAGCAGCAAAGTGAAGATGTGGCTCTGGCTCGTGAAATCCAGAATATTGACGGGTTGACTGAACTGAACTCACAGACTATCTTAACGCTTGAAAACGAGCGGTATCCTATAGTCTACTTGACTGAAGATATTGCCCGAGTTATTCCGGATAGCGAAGACACTATACAGAGCTTTGAATTAACTGATGGCAGTGACTTGCTTATTCAGATTAATCAATCAGTTGTCGCAAACAGTGCAGAGTTGATTACAGTATTAGAAAATCTGCCATACACCAGGCGTGTGCAAATGAATCGTCTAGAACAGCAAGGAGAAGAGGATGAGCACCTTATCGAGCTTTTGCTTATCTTTGATGAAACAGAATTAAGAGAGGAGAGCGTTCAATGATTTTTAAGTGGACAAGAGAATCTCTTCTCATTTTACTGACTTTGCTTATGATTTTAATTGGTCTATTTTATTATGGGAATCGTTTTCTGATTGAACCGGTCAGAGTGACGGCTGATGTGTCCTCTCAAACGGTTAACCAGCAGGGGCAGCTCTTGAATCAATACCCACCGTCTGAAGAGTTGCGAAACGAATTAGAAAGTGAGTACAGTGAGACAGCCCGGTTTATTCCTGAAGGTGAGACCATTAATGAAATCATCCTTCTTATCGAATCAGCGGCTGATTCTAATAATGTCACCGTTCAACAGATGACTCTATTGGCAGATAATCAATCGGTGGAGAATTTGGACGACCGATACGTCAGGTCGACATACCAGATTGAAATCGAAACGGACGAAGCCGTTAATATTAGGCAAATGCTGGAAGAGATGAACAGTCAGGACCGATTATGGAACACGCGTGTCCTGAACTACCAGCAAGAAAACAATGATACAATAACCGGCAGCTTCATCCTCGACTTGTACTACCATGTTAGCGACAATAACTAAGAAAATAGAATAAGTCACTACCGTTAAATCCGGAAATACAGTCGGAGTTATCGGTAGTTTTTTTTATGGCAAAACTTAATCATGGTTCAGGCTGGCATTTAACGATGAACAACGACTAAAGGACAGATAATCATCTTTCAGTGCTTTTTTTCAAAATGAAAGACGATTATCACAGTATAATCGTCCTTCAGAATGAATTCTTCCCGCGAACAACGATTAAAGCCCAGTTAATCATACTTCGTTCATATCAAACCAAAATTTTTATTAAAGTAATCACGTCCTATCTATGATAAGATGAAGTAAACAGTGAATTGAAAAGAGGAATGACCATGTCCTATTCAGAAAAGATGATTGAAGCGATTCAGAATGAGGAATTAGATAAAGCAGATGAGTTGATGCAGGAGGCACTTTTAAGAGATTCGGATGACGATTTGTTTGCCTTAGTTGAAACACTCTACGATTTGGGCTTTTTAAAAGAAACGAATGAAGTAGTCCTGCACTTGTTAGCCCTTCATCCGGAAGAGGAAGGCCTGAAGCTGACACTGGCTGAAATTGCACTGGAAGAAGGCCACGAACTGGAATCTTTTGAATGGTTTGACCAGATTGACCAAGACAGCCCGTTCTATCCGCAGTCTCTTCTTGTTGCTGCGGACTACTATCAGGTACTCGATTTGCCTGAAGTGGCAAGAGAAAAGCTGAAGGAAGCAAAAGAATTGCTTCCTGATGAACCGGTGATAGATTTTGCGCTGGGAGAATTGCTGTTTTCAGCCGGGAATTACAAGGAAGCTATCCTACATTATGAAAAACTGATTGTAGCGAATCATGTGGAGTTTGCGGGGGTCAGCTTAAATGGCCGACTGGGAAATGCTTATGCAGCGACTGGCGACTTGGAGTCGGCGGTCAGTTATCTGGAAGAAGCCATAGACTTGAAAGAAACAAGCGACTTGCTGTTTCAGCTTGGTCTGATTCATTTCCAGAAAGAAGAATTTGACCGCTCTGCTAGCTTATTTATGCAGGTGAAAGAACAGGATCCATCGTATTCCTCTGTGTACAGCTACTTGGCCAAAGGCTTTATGGAACAGCAGGATTACGAAAAAGCGCTTGAAAATGTAGAAGACGGACTCATTTATGACAAACAAAATGCCGGCCTGTTTGCGATGGGGGCAGAAGCTGCACTTGCTTTAGGCGATGAAAAGAAAGCGGAAGACTATTTCAGGCAGGCACTGATTATTGAACCGGATAATATTTCAGTCACACTTTCCTTTACCCATCTCCTATTTAATCAGGAGCGCTTTGAAGATGCCTTAACCCTGATTACGCCGCGTATAGACAGTGGTGAAGAAGATCCCCAGTTGTTATGGTATGCGGCAATCGCAAATAATGAAGAAGAAGCATTTGAAGAGGCGCGTGAATATTATGATAAGGCGGCGGTTTATTTGTCTGATAATGCTGAGTTTCTAAAAGATTACGCTCTGTTTCTCCGAGAAGAAGGAGACAAGGATGGCTTCATGAATACAGCGAAGTCTTATTTAAAATTAAATCCCACCGATGAAGAAGTTAATGAGTGGATTAAGTATGAAGATGGCCTATAATTTTGGTATACTATAAGTGAGTATAGATAAGGAGGGGAGTTTAAATGTCTAGTCGCATACAGTTGAAAGATAAGAAAAAATTCTTGAAGTGGTTTCTTCAGCGCTATCAGATGAAGCGCCGTGAATCGATGTGGATTTTAAATTATTTACTCAATCATGATATTGTTCTCAATAAGACGAAGTTTGTAGAAGAAGCTGACAAAACTCCTCGTGGAATTAAAATGGCTGCGGTCGGTGTAGAAGACGAGGCTTTCCGATTCTATAAAGAAGGCCAGGAATTTGATCACCCCGAACAGGCTTTTCACGAAGTCAGATTGAACTGGCATACAGATTTGTATATTGAACTGCTGTTTCAGGATGCATTCTTGTCACCTGAGTACGTTTCCGTTCTGGAAGATAATCCGTTTGCAAAATGGAATGATCGACTGGCTCAGGATATTGATGAGGAAGTGGATGAAGCAGTCGATGCCTTTTATCTGCAGGAACAGCGCCAGCAGCTTCTGGATGCCATTGATGAATCTCTGGAGACAGACAATCGGGATGATTTTTACTCATTAGTTAAAGAATTAAAGGCTATTGAAGAAAAGATGGAGGCGAACTGTTCGCCGTCCTAAAAATAGACAAACGATAAACTGATTTAAAGGAGCAGCAGAATGACAGACATGACAGACATGCAGAAACAAGTTGATGAGTATATCGGTCAGTTTAAGGCCGGTTACTTTTCTCCTTTAGGTCAGCTTGCTCGTTTAACTGAAGAAGTTGGCGAATTGGCTCGCGAAGTCAACCACCGTTATGGTGAGAAACAGAAAAAAGAGTCAGAGACGGATAAGGCGCTCGAAGAGGAAATCGGAGACGTCTTATTTGTTCTGATTAGTCTGTCTAATTCACTGGATATTGACCTGTCTGAATCCTTTGAACAAGTGATGAAGAAATTTCATGACCGAGATGCCTTTCGTTTTGAACGGGTGGACGGTCAGACTGAGGATTCTAGCTAATTAAGGTTAGAAAATCTTACATTATAGATACATATTATTCGTACAGTTGATACATAAAGGAGAGAAGGAATTAAAAGACATCCTTTTAATTCCGTATTTATGACAATGAAGGTGCCGATTAAAGGTGAATTCAAAGAAGCATTACCCGTTATCGAAACCCTGCAAAATGCTGGTTACGAAGCGTATTTTGTCGGAGGCAGTGTCCGGGATGCGCTGTTAGGAAAAGACGTCAATGACGTGGACATTGCAACCAGTGCGTTTCCCGAAGAAATTAAGAGTCTATTTAAAAAGACTGTAGATGTTGGAATTGAACATGGTACGGTCATGGTTTTGATGAAGGGCGAAAGTTATGAAGTCACAACATTTCGGACCGAATCGACGTATCAAGATTACAGACGTCCTGATTCGGTCACTTTTGTGCGCTCTTTAGAAGAAGATTTGAAACGCAGAGATTTGACGATAAACGCTTTTGCGATGGACAATCACGGTCAGATTCAGGACTTTTTTGATGGCGAGAAAGATTTAAAAGACCATGTGATTCGGGCGGTCGGCAAACCTGAGGAGCGATTCAACGAGGATGCTTTGAGAATGATGCGGGCTGTTCGTTTTGCTTCTCAGCTGGGTTTTCATTTAGAGGCAGACACTTATTACGCTATCGTTGTGAATGCTCATTTGCTGGAAAATATTGCCGTTGAGCGTATTCAAGTAGAATTCGTCAAAATGGCTCTGGGTGAATACATTCTTCAAGGGATGGAAGCCTTTTCTACAAGTAATTTGTTTGAATACTGTCCGGGAATGAAACATGCAGAAGTTGCATTGAGACGTTTTTCGCTGATTCCCCGACCAATAAAAAAAGAGCGCCATGTCTGGGCGTTATTGCTGTACTTTTTAGGCATTCGTGACAGCAAGGAAGCCGCATCGTTCCTGAGGTACTGGAAAGTGTCCAACCAGATTATCAACGACAGCACAAAACTGCTTGAATTACTGCTGTACCGCCATCACCGTCCGCTCAATCAGTATCAGGTATATCTGTATACACCTAAGCTGGTATGGGAGGCGGAAGATTTACTTGAGTATATTCAGCTGCCGTCTGACAAGAGTCATGCAATCAAACTGATTCAGTCACTGCCTATTCAGTCCCGAAAAGAACTGAACATTGACGGAAAACGTCTGATGGAAGAAACAAATGCCAGAGGCGGCAGATGGTTAGGAGAGGCGATTGCCATGGCTGAAAAAGCCGTTATTCTCAAAGCAGTAGAAAATGAAGCCGAAAGCATTGTGAAGTGGCTGCGTAAAAATAAATATATTTAATGCTGGGGTCAACTGACTCTTAGAAAATTAGATGAGTTGTATGAAAAACGACTCATTAGTAGCAAGTCAATTAGTCAAATTTGCTGACTTTTATCTTGTAACCCTTTCAGGATACTAGTGCATTTTTAAAATGTAATTCAGTTGTATCTAGTCAGTGACTCAAGATACAACTGGGTGTAAAAGAGTTTACTGGGTCGTATCTTGGAAGCGATTCTGAATACAACCCATGCAACTTTTTTTTATGACGTGTATCTAATAACCGGTTTTTCATACAAGTTACTTTTAAAAATCAAACGAGTCCTACACAATAAAGCTACGGTAACAATCAACTTATAAAATAGAAAGGAGGGAACGCATGAAAAAAGATCAGCTCTATGCCATCGTTGACATTGAAGCGACTGGCGCAAGCATTGGGCGGGATGAACGCATGATTCAGTTTGCCTGTGTACTGATGAAAAACGGCGAAGTGGTTGAAGAATTTGACACCTATGTCAATCCATCCCGAAAAGTTAGTCCAGCTATTCGTCAATTGACGGGTATCAGCTCAAAAGATCTGGCGACAGCTCCTTATTTTGAAGATATAGCCCATGTCATTCATAATCTTTTAGAAGATACGATTTTTGTCGCGCATAATGTCGGCTTTGACTATCAGTTTCTGAATGAATGCCTGATACGCGGGCACATGCCCCCTTTGACTATACCGGCTATTGACACCGTTGAGCTGGCTCAGATTCTGTTCCCTCAAGAAGACAGCTACCAGTTGAAGGAGCTGACATCCTCTTTAGGCTATGACTTAGAAAAGGCACATAATGCGCTGTTTGATGCACAAGCAACAGCTTACTTACTGAAGCAGCTGGACAAGAAGCTGTCAGCCCTTCCATTAGTGACGCTTGAATCATTGACGGAACTGGCAGACTGCACGACAGCCCAGACTGCCTTATTTTTTGCTGACATGCTGGAAACTGTCAAAGAAAACCCGGGAGATTTGGATGACTCACTGATGATTGTCAACGGCCTGGCGCTTAAAAAGCCGCAGTCCCAAAACAATCAGATAGCTCACCGGAACTTGCCGGTTTATCCCTATAAAAAAGCTGATAAAGAAGCTTTGTTCAGCAAACTGGGACTTAACAGCAGAGAACCCCAGTTCAGTCTGATGAACGATGTGTTTAATTACCTGAAAAACAGTGAGCCAGACTTTTCCTTCTTAGTAGAGGCCGCACCCGGTTCAGGGAAAACATTCGGGTATCTGCTGCCAGCTTTTTACTTAGCAACACCGGAAGACAAACTGGTGATTTCCACCTATACGAAAGTACTGCAGAAGCAGCTGGTTGATGAGAGTCTGCCATTTTTCAATCGACAGCTTGAATTCAACCAGTCCGTGGCGCTTGCGAAGAGCCCGTCTCATTACGTTTCTTTATCAGCGTTTTACCGTAAATGGAAAAACACGACTGAAAGAGATACGGAAGCTCAGTTCTGCATGCGACTCCTGGTCTGGCTGACTGAAACAACAGAAGGGGACTTGGAAGAAATCGGTGTCGGACCTAAAACGCCGCATTCGTTCTGGCAGGAAATTAAGCCGACACCCAAACTGCAGCCTTTGCCGGAATTTGAACCCATTGATTTCTTGAAACGCCGAGAAGAAAAATTGGCGTTATCAGCAATTATCGTGACGAACCATGCCTATCTCGTGGCAAACGGCTTAAAGGAACAATCGCCATTTGAACTGAATAACGTCATTCTGGACGAAGCGCATCATTTTCCGGATGTCATTGAACAGAGCGCGACGCTCAACTTGCGAGCCAGTTCACTGACGAAGGATTTAAAACGATTAGGCAGCCGCGAGAAAGAAGACTCACTGCTATTTGCACTAGCCGACTTGAAGGATAGTCGGATCAAAGACTATCAGTTAAACACCCTGGAATCAGTGAGTCAGGTGCTGCTGGAAGAGTGGGAAGAATGGAGTCTCTACTGGATTAGCTGGCTGATGTCTTTCAACGATTATGACAAGACTGTCATTGAATGGAAAGAAAAACCGATTGATCTGAATACCTTACCCATGCAGCTGAAAAAAAATACCCGACGACTGGTTGTAGCGGTCAATGAATACCGTTATGTAGCCGGTCAGCTGACCCAGCTTCTCGATACCGAACTCGAGGCTTTGTCCAAAGAAACGCGAAGAGAGCTGATGCGCCTGCAGGTCATGATAGACCATGCAGAAAAGGTGACTGAAGCGATGCAGTCGCTGTTCTTTTCAAATGAAAAAGGCAGTCAGACAGGTATTCGCTTCTACTCGAAGAACCCGACCAGCACATTGACGTTTTACCGATTTAATCAGGACAGTAAAGAAACGATTTTGAACCAGCTGAATAAAATCAAGCATCTGGTTCTGGCCAGCAGTACGCTTTCTGTCAATGACTCGCCGGCTTATATCAGTCAGGCCCTTCAGCTGAACAATGTGGAATTCAGTCAGTATGACTCGCCATACCAGTTCAGTAAACAGGGGCGCATTTTTGTTCCTGTCGAGAGCAGTGATCTTAACTTGTCTAAAAAGGCAGCCTATGTTTCCGTGCTTGCGAATCAAATCGAACAGATTCTGGAACAGACAGATGAAAATGCACTTGTCCTGTTTCGGTCACAGGAAACCATACAGACCGTTTATACACTATTAAAGCGTAGGGGTCGACTGAAAAACAAGACCCTGCTGGCTCAGAACATTTCCGGCACACCAGTAAAAATTGCCAAGCAGGTCAAAAAGTCCGATCAGGTTGTTGTGCTGGGGGCAGATAGTTTCTGGGAAGGCGTGGATTTCCCGGAAGATGAACTGCGGCTGGTTATACTGACTCGCCTTCCGTTTGACTCACCGGATATGCCGTTAGTTAAAAACAGACACCGCTCTTTAACGGAAAAAGGCTTAAATCCATTTGTTCACGATTTGCTTCCAAAAGCAGTGATGCGTTTCAAACAGGGAATCGGACGACTCATTCGGTCAGAAAAAGATAGAGGCATTTGGATAGTTCTGGACAGACGCCTGATTGAATCGAGTTATTCGTCTGCCTTTATTGATTCGCTGCCAAAGGGATTAAAAGTTGAAGAAGAGTCCCTGGAAACGATTATTGCAGAAAGTCAGGCATTTTTTAATAAAGACAGTTAAGGAGATTCAATAGAAAACGGCTGGAGATATTTATTTCTCTGGCGGCATTTGCTATACTAGAGAAGTTGAAGTGAAGAACACAAATGAGGAGAGTAACGTGAAAAAAGTGGTTATAGGGCTCGTTATTGCAATGAGCTTACTGATTGTCGGCGCTGTCTATTTGTACAGTCAGTCTACCCAATCGTATTCCCGTGCTAAATCGGATACCATTGCCTTTGTAGCTGAACGGACAAATTTAAGTGAGGTAGATGACTTTTTCTGGTTTAATGGAGAAGAGACCTATTTTACAATCACAGGAACAAATGAAGACGGAGAAGAGCGCATTTATATTGTGCAGCAGCAGGGTGGACAGATTACAACCCTATCAGCGGAAGCGACAATCTCCAAGCAGGAAGCCATTCAACGGACGAGACAAGCCAGGGAGCCTCAGAAAATTTTAAATGCCCGAATCGGCATGCTTGATGGTACACCAGTCTGGGAAGTCAGTTACCGTAATGACAATGATCGCCTCGGCTATTATGTCATCGACCTGAGAAATGGCGAATGGATTCGAACAATCGACAATATATAATTGAGACAAAGGGGATTATTAGCGTGAAAAAGATTCAGATTAAAGACTCACATAAACATGTGGGCGAAAAAGTTAAAATTGGTGCGTGGATTGCCAATAAACGTTCAAGCGGTAAAATTGCTTTCTTGAACCTTCGTGATGGCTCTGCCTTTTTCCAGGGTGTTGTAGTTAAGAGCGAAGTGGAAGAAGACGTATTCCAGACAGCGAAAAACGTGACCCAGGAAAGCTCTGTATGGGTCGTTGGTACAATTCAGGAAGACACCCGTTCAAAATTCGGATATGAAATACATATCGAATCAATTGAAATTATTCATGAAGCCGTGGATTATCCAATTACACCGAAAGAGCACGGAACAGAATTTTTAATGGATAACCGTCACTTATGGCTGCGTTCATCTAAGCAGCATGCCATTATGCAGGTTAGAAATGAAATTATTCGTGCCACTTACGAATTTTACAATAAGGAAGGGTTCACTAAAATTGATCCCCCAATTCTGACAGGGAGTGCGGCTGAAAACACAACCGAACTGTTCCACACGCAGTACTTTGACCGTGAAGCTTATCTGACTCAAAGCGGCCAGCTGTATATGGAAGCCGGCGCAATGGCTTTAGGAAAAGTGTTCTCCTTTGGACCGACTTTCCGAGCAGAAAAATCCAAGACACGTCGTCACCTGATTGAATTCTGGATGATTGAACCGGAAATGGCATTCATGGACCAGGACGACTCATTGGAAGTTCAGGAACAGTACGTTGCATATTTGGTGCAAAGTGTTCTGGACAACTGTGACGATGCATTGGACGTGCTAGGCCGTGACAAAGAGCTATTGAAGAAGTATACTGAACTGCCATACCCACGTATTTCTTACGATGAAGCAGTTGAATTATTAAACAAAAATGATTTTGACATTACTTGGGGAGAAGACTTCGGTTCACCGGAAGAAACCTTTATTGCTGAACAGTTTGACAAGCCAGTCTTCATTCTAAATTACCCTAAAGCGATTAAACCATTCTATATGAAGCCTCATCCAACGCGTGAGGACATTGTACTATGTGCCGACATGATTGCGCCGGAAGGTTACGGCGAAATTATTGGTGGATCTCAGCGTGAAGATGATTACGATTCTTTGGAAAAACAACTGGAAGCATTTGAGCTGGACCTTAAAGAATACGAATGGTATCTGGACCTCCGTAAATACGGCAGCGTGCCGCATTCCGGCTTTGGTTTAGGACTGGAACGTACAGTAACATGGATCAGTGGAACAGAGCATATTAGAGAAGCGATTCCATTCCCTCGTTTACTCAACCGTATTTATCCATAATTGAACACTAAAAAGAGGGTTGGGCGGCTGTTTCCCAATCCTCTTTTAAATAGACTTTTACCGTTTGTGTGTATGGGTCTTGCCACGTAGCTCGCAGCATGAAAATTACTGAGTAAGGGGTCAAATGCAGTTTGCCCAGTAACTTGTTCATTCAAATCAGCTGAGCAGCGGGTCAAAGGCACGTTCACCCGTCACTCATCTTAGTTTCAATTGTGAGTTCAGGGGCAACTGACCTTTGACCCTGAACTGACTGCTTTTCATTTCCTGAGCTACCGGTCAAAAGTCCGTTTAGCCGGTACTCGTCCATTATTTAACGGCGAGTGACCCCTCAAACAGCTTTAGCCAGAGACTCAGTAGATTTTTAAAGGTGAGTTGCCGGTCAAAGCCCTGCAACCAATCGAAATAAAGAAATTTTAAAAGTCGTATAACGAAAGCATCCATCTAAGCAGCAAAGGAGTCAAACACATGTCACAACTATTAACGAAATGGCTGAAAGCCGGTCAGACGTCCATCCCAAATGTCTTGCTGATGTACTACAAATCACTCGGCTTGTCCGACAAAGACCTCGTTGTTCTGATACAGCTATTGTCTCTGGTAGATAATGGCCAGACATTCCCGGACAGCCAACTGCTGGCGGATCGTCTAGACGTTTCAAGAGAAGAAGCCTTTAAAGCTATCCATCAGTTAATGAATAAAAAGCTGATTGCCATTGAAACGAGCTCGGATAAGGAAGGCAAGACAGTAGACGAGTTTTCCTTTGATTTACTGTACGAAAAACTGGCCTACCTCCTCGAAGAGGAAGATAAAATCGTTCAGGAAAAACAGCAGACGATTTCGGCCAAAGATATCTACAGACGTTTTGAAGAAGAATTCGGAAGAAGTTTGTCTGCCATGGAAATCCAGACCATCAGCATGTGGCTGGATGAGGACAATTACGAGCCGGAACTCATTGAGTGCGCCTTGAGAGAAGCCGTCTTAAGCCAGGTCTACAGTCTCAAGTATGTCGACCGCATTCTACTGTCATGGGAAAAGAAAAATATTCGGACAAAAGATCAGGTCGAAAAAGAGTCCAGACGTCATAGAGAAAAGCAGGCTGACAAGGAACTGAACCAGAAATCTGATCCCGATGAAAAACCTGTTCCGATGTACAACTGGTTGAAAGACAAGCTGGATAAGTAACAAAACAAGAACTGATAAAGGATGAATTGATTTGCCAAGAAGAAAACTATTATCAGCGGCAGAAACCACTCAGTTGATTGAAGCTATGGGCGTCATGTTTCCGGATGCCAAAGCCGAACTGACTCACAAAAATGCTTTTGAACTGCTCATAGCCGTCATATTAAGTGCTCAGACAACGGATGTCGGTGTGAACAAAGTCACTCCCCAACTGTTCGAAGCCTATCCGACTCCTGAGAAAATGGCCGAAGCGGATGTTGCTGAAATCATGGATAAAATTAAAACCATTGGTCTCTACCGCAACAAAGCGAAATTCATTAAAAAATGTGCCACTGACTTGGTGGAGCGTTTTGACAGTCAGGTGCCGAAAACGCATAAAGAACTGGAAAGTTTAGCTGGTGTGGGACGGAAGACGGCTAACGTCGTCATGAGTGTGGCTTTTGACGAGCCCGCTATTGCCGTCGATACGCATGTTGACCGCGTCAGCAAGAAATTTGATATTTGTCCTCAAAATGCCACTGTCAAGCAGGTTGAAGAGGCTTTAATGAAAAAATTGCCTAAGGAGCTTTGGAGTATTGCTCATCACCGCATGATTTTCTTTGGACGCTATCAGTGTCCGGCCAGAGCACATGACCACGAGGAATGTGTGCGCAAAGTTACGGAAATCATGGCTGAAACCAATTCTTCAGCCAACTGACTTTAGCCAGACTATTGAATCGTTTTCATTCCAGATAAACTTACGGTATAATTATCTTTAGCGTGACACAACTATGAAAAAAGTTAAGTTGAGAGGAGATTGAAATGACTACAGAAGATATGACTAACCGAATGGAGACAGTCAGAGCGCAGTATGAACTCTATAAAGAGCGTCCGTTTGACTTGACTCTTGCTCGCGGCATTCCGTCTACAGACCAGTTGAAACTGTCGGAAGCCCTAATAAATGAAACACCTATTGAAAACTGGTATAGTAAAGATGAACTGGACATCAGAAACTATGGTGGCTTGTTTGGTATACAGGAAGCAAGAGAACTGTTTAGCCAGCTCCTCAATACGGACGTGGAAGAAACCTTTGTAGGCGGTAATTCCAGCCTGCAGCTGATGTATGCGACTATCAATCACTTGATGTTTACTTCATCCAATCCTTGGGTAAAAGAGGATAAGGTGAAATTCATCTGTCCGAGTCCTGGATACGACCGTCACTGGTTTATGCTGGATCATATGGGGATTGAAATGATTCCTGTTGAACTCACTGGGAATGGACCGGATATGGAAACTGTTGAAAAACTGGTGTCTCAGGATCCGGCGATTAAAGGTATGTTTGTCGTTCCTACATACAACAACCCGACCGGCGAAACGGTATCGGATGAAGTCGTAGACCGGTTGGCGAACATGCACACAGCTGCGGATGATTTTGTGATCATCTGGGACAATGCTTATGTCGTGCACCACTTGAGAGACAGTAAAAAGCAGGCTAAGAATATTCTGGAAGCCGCTAAAATGGCTCTTAACCCGGACCGCGTCATTCAGTTTGTGTCAACATCCAAGATGACGATTCCAGGAGCAGGTGTTGCTGCGATTGGTGCTTCGGAAGCAAGAATAAGTGAACTGGCACTGGCATTCAGTAAACAGCTGATTAGTTTTGATAAGCTGAACCAGATGCGTCACGTCCTGTTTTTAAAGGATAAAGAGACCATTGAAAAGCATATGGAAAAGCATGCCGAGATACTGGCTCCTAAATTTGACTGGATTGACGCAATTCTCTCTGCTTATTTTCACGGAGACCGTCAGTCTTTCGTTCAATGGACTAAACCGGAGGGCGGCTACTTTGTTCATCTGACAACGCAGGACGGCTGTGCAACCGAAATCGTTGATAAGATGAAGCAGATTGGTATTGAACTGACTCCTGCCAATGCAGCTTACCCATATGGAAATAATCCGAAAGACAACAGTATCCGTCTGGCGCCTAGTTTTGCCAAGCCGGATGATTTGGAAATCGCCATGGAGGCACTCTGTACCTGTATCGAACTGGTTACACTTGAAAAATCATAAATACTAGGAGGAAGAAGACATGTCAAAGAAAACATTTGGACTGGGATTGACTCTTGGTGCATTAGTAGGGACAGCGGCAGCTTATCTGTTTGCCCCTCAATCAGGAGAAGAATTTCAGCGCGATATGAAACTGAAAGCACAGGATGCAAAAAATAAAGCTGTGATAGCTATTGATGATGCCTTGATGGAAACCGAAATCTGGCTCGATCAGAAGCTGACTGAGAGTGACATTCAAAACGAACCAATCCGTTACGAACGCACACCAGAGAATGTCGCGCCGGCACCGGAGTATACAGAATCTCCCGAGTACACAGAGTCACCGGATGTATTTGTAGAAGAAGAGTAATACGCATGCGAAAGAGAAAGTTACAAGCTTTCTCTTTCTATTTGCAGAAAAATGAATATTTATACTACTATTTAAATAACTATACCAAGTTATCAACAGGAGGTTACTATGTCACGTACATTTAATATTGAATCAGAAATCAATCCATTAAAATCAGTCTTGCTTAAACGACCGGGTAAAGAGGTGGAAAACCTTATTCCTTCAACCATGGAGGGGCTTCTTTTCGACGATATTCCATATTTACCCATTATTCAGGAAGAACATGACGCTTTTGCCCAGGCGCTTAGAGACAACGGGGCAGAAGTCCTGTATCTTGAAAAATTGACGGCAGAAGCACTGGATGCTAAAGGAAGCCGTCAGGAACTGATTGACCAGATGATAAAAGAATCCGGCATTCATGTGAAAGATGTCAAAAAGGAATTGTCTGACTATTTCCAGACACTCCAATCAGAAGAGATGGTAGCGAAGATGATGGCCGGCGTTCGCACTGATGAACTCTCCATAGAATCGTCTTCTTTAGCCTGGTTGGCTGACCGCAAAGGTGAGGATTTGTTTTTAATGGACCCTATGCCGAACCTATATTACACGCGAGATATTGCTTCAACCATTGGTAACGGCATTTCAATCAATCAGATGACCTATGAGGCACGTAAACGTGAGTCTCTCTTTATGGAAACCATTGCCAAGCATCATCCGGATTTTAAAGGCGACGCTTTGAAAATCTGGCGTGACCGCTATTCGGACACGTCAATTGAAGGTGGAGATATTCTCGTTTTAAGTGATGAGGTACTGGCTATTGGTGTTTCCCAGCGTACATCCGGACGCGCAATTGAAGAACTGGCTCATTCTCTATTTAATAAGCAAAATGGCTTCAAAAAAATTCTGGCGATTGAAATTCCGCATGTAAGGGCCATGATGCATTTGGATACCGTCTTCACGATGGTCGATAAAGACGCCTTCACCATCCATCCGGAAATTCAGGATCTGGATGAGAAAATGTCGATTTATATGCTGGAACCGTCCAGTCTAGAAGGGCAGTTAAAGGTCTCCCATCATACTGACTTGTCAGACATTCTTAAAACGGTTCTGAAAGTGGACGATATTAACCTGATTCCTTGTGGAAATGGTGATCCGATAGCAGCGCCGAGAGAACAGTGGAATGACGGGTCCAACACACTGGCTGTCAAACCAGGCGTCGTCGTCACATACAATCGGAACTACGTATCCAACCAGCTTCTTAGAGAAAATGGCATCAAAGTCATTGAAGTGCCGTCCAGCGAATTATCACGTGGAAGGGGCGGACCACGCTGCATGAGCATGCCGCTGCACCGCTCATCGAAATAAAGTAAAAACAGTCAGTATGTAAGGCATCAGGCCATCCATACTGACTGTTTTATTGTTTTATTGTCTATTGCCGTCTTTGGTGAAAGAAACCACAGAAGACTCTTTGTTATCAGCAATCTCTTCTGCACGTTTTAAGGCGTCGTCTTTTTGGTCATGAGTGGAATCTGCCTGCTTGGCGTCTTTTGTGCGCACTTTCCAGCTGTCGTCCTCATAGTAAACGAGTACGTCATTGTCCAGCAGTTCTTCATTTGTGGTGTCTTCGTGAGAATCACCTTTGGAAGGAGAGGAACTGTATTTGTAGGACTTGAGTTCTTCGTCAGAGGCATTGTCTGCCCACTCTTTTGCCTGTTCGGTCGCAATAGGAATCGCACGGCCTTCGCTGTAGCCGTTGTCCAGCAGTGCATTCGCAATATCTATGGCTTTCTTCCGCACGACCTGGTCAAGGTTTTTGAATGAATCCGGATAATCTGATAAATCCCAAGGCATTGTTGAATCATCCTTTCATATTTATTAATTTCGTTATATCATTAATAAGATGAAAGGTCTATCAATAGCTACTGAAATGAGGAAAGTCATGCTTAAGAAAAGAGACAAAGGCCAGCTGTTTTTGAAGAATCATCTGGAACTGTTCCAATGCCCAGTCTGTAAAAGCGGCTTTGAAAATATTGAAAATTATCAGCTGATCTGCGAACAAAAGCATCAGTTTGACTTGAATAAAAAAGGCACCCTGCATTTGATGCTGAAATCCGTGGATTCTGAATACACGCGGGATATGCTGCTATCCAGACAGCGCCTGGCTCAAAGTGGATTCTGGCAGCCACTGCTCGACTCTATTTATACTGAACTGCAAAATAACGTCGGTCCGGTTCTTGATGTCGGCTGCGGGGAAGGGTCGCATGCTGCTTACTTGAAAGATAAGGGTATGACTGATCCCCTGATTGCCTTTGACATTTCAAAAGAAGGCGTCAACCTGGCAGCGGCTACTTATCCGGATCCCTTTTTTCTCGTGGCGGATTTGGCGGATTCTCCTTTTGCCTCTGGAAAGTATGCCACACTATTAAATATACTGTCTCCATCAAACTACAGCGAGTTTAAGCGTTTATTGAAGCCGGATGGAAAAGTCATTAAAGTCGTCCCGAATCCGGACTACCTGAAAGAACTCAGAATGCTGAAAGAATCGGGGGAACAAACTTACTCAAACGAAGAGGTTGTGACGAAATTTGAAGAGCATTTTTCATCTGTTCAAAAGATAAGAGTGCGCTATACCTATCACTTATCTGAAGAATTGCGAAAAGATTTTATTAATATGACTCCACTAGGGTGGCATCTCGAGAAAGAACTGAATAATGTTACTGATGAATTGAATGAAATTACAATAGATTTAATGCTTCTAGTTGGAAGTAATGCATAAATAGTGTTTATTTTATAATTTTGTCAGTTTTGTCACTAATTATAGGCTGAGAGTAGGCCATAGGCTTGTGTTATTATTCAGTAAATGTTATGATATAGAGCATAAGCTAATTTGGTTCATTGGTTTTTATCAGTCAACCCATCAGAAGCTGATAAAAACATGTGAATTTTCAAAGGCTTCATCAACGTATTGTTTCGCAGTGCTGGACACCGAAACAATACGTTTTTTTTGCGCAGAAATTGATTTTCTCACAGACTTTTTTACATAAACAGTTAACCAATCAGTGTGTCATGGTGTATAATACAGTCAGAGTGGTAACACCCAATAATCTATGAAAAACTATGTATTAAAAAAATCTTGTTGCTCGTTTGATACTTGCTATTGATCAGGCTAAATAAATACTGATTTTTAAAAAAAGTTAGTCCTTAATAAAAGTCT
>NZ_BAAGPH010000044.1:0-40745 GCF_054784355.1 Alkalibacterium psychrotolerans
GAAGGTTCATTTAGTTAAAATCTACTTCGAGAACGCACTATTTTGTAGAAAAATTCCCAATTTTTCCAAGAACGATTAATTTATTCAAGAAACCAGCTTAAATTATAGAGCTATGAATTATTCAGGAACTTATAGTTTTAGGAAGTTCTTGAAGTTGTGAGAACTAAATTTGTAAAGGATGTAAATAGTGGCTATTAATTATGAAATAATAATTACTCGAATTATTTTATCTACTATTATTGGTAGCTTGATAGGCTATGAAAGAGAATTAAAAGGTAGAGATGCGGGAATGAGGACACATACGCTTGTTAGTATTGGAGCAACTATAATTACAATAATTCAAATTGAAGCCAGTAATACGATTATTAATATTATAGACATAAATCCAGAATTTGGCGCTGTACTATCGACTGATATAACTAGGTTAACAGCGCAAGTTGTTAATGGCATAGGTTTTCTTGGTGCAGGCACTATAATAGTAAGTAAAAAACATATCAGTGGACTAACTACAGCTGCTTCTATATGGGCGGTAGCCAGTATAGGTATTGCTATCGGTATGGGTAATTACTTTCTATCAATTTTTAGTACTCTAATCATATTAATAGTCTTAAGACTAATAAAAAAAATATTTAGCTTTAATCGTTCATATCAATTTTGTATTAAGTATAAGAATAAAGATTCAATTGAAAATACTTATGAAAACTACAACAATGAGAATAATATCTCAATAGTAGCGATTAGAAAATCCTTTTCTATAGAGGAAACTGAAGAAAAAACTTATGAGGATTATGTAACAATGAAATCAAAAAAAAATGCTTACGTAACAAAATTTCTAAATAGTCTTGAAGAGAATCCAAATATTATTTATGTTACTACAATAAATAATATACAAGACAGTTAACTATATAGGGAGATTGGAATGGTAAAAATAAATATCGAAGATTTTTGTTGGAAATTAATAGATAACTCAATAAGAAAAGAGTCTATAATTAATAATGAAACGTTATTTTCTCTCTCGAACGGTCATGTGGGAACACGCGGTAGTCTGGAAGAAAGTCATTTGGTGTCTGATTATGGGCATAGTGAAGCGACACTAGTCAATGGCTACTATGACAGTGAGCCGATCCAGTATGGCGAGTGGGCTTACGGTTATGCGAAAAATCACCAGACCGTCATACCTGTACCGCACGGCAAGCACGTGGTCATTGAAGTGAATGGTACGCCTTTTACATTGGAAGAGGGAAAGGTGTTGGAGCACTCGCGCCAGCTGAATTTAAAAGAAGGCTTGCTGACGCGTGCTTTTAAGTGGGAAGCACCAAGTGGTGAGGTCATTGAAGGACGGTTTGAGCGGCTAGTTTCTTACCGCTATCCAGAAATAGTGGCCCAGTCGCTGACTATAAAAGCCGTCGAATCGGAAGTGCCAATTAAAGTGTCCTTTGAACTGGACGAACTTGATACACTAGGAAAACAGACTGCTGAAGATGACAACGATCCGCGTGTTAAAGCACAAAAAGAGCGTCGTTTTACTATAGAAAACAGAGAATCGAAAGATGACTCCACTTATGTCCAGATTCAAACGAAAGCTTCAGACTTGTCGCTGTGGGTAGGGTCTTTTGTATCCACATATTCTGAACAATTACAGCGGAATGCTGAAAATCAGTCAGTTAGTTTCGAGGGATCAATTAAAGAAGGCGACATAGTTACATTTGAACAGTTTACTGCTTACAGTAATCAGTTTTCTTCAGGAGATGATGCTGAAAAAGTGTTGAAGCATCTTCATAATCAGATGCAGACTGTGCGTGATTTAGGTTTTGAAAAAGTGAAAGCTCAGCACTTAGAAGACATGGCTGAATTCTGGAAACAGTCAGACATTGAAATTGACGGAGACGATCAGCTTCAGTTAGGATTGCGTTTCAACTTGTTCCATTTAAATCAGGCAGCTGCTCGTGACGGCAAGCGCAATATGTCGGCTAAAGGACTGACCGGTGAAGGCTATGAAGGGCATTATTTCTGGGATACGGAAATGTATATGCTGCCATTTTTCATTTACACGCAGCCTGACGTGGCCAAGTCACTATTATCTTACCGCTATACTATTTTGGAACAGGCCCGTGACCGTGCTCGTGAAATGGCGATTCAAACTGGCGCGCTTTTTGCCTGGCGAACAATAAACGGGGAAGAAGCGAGTCCGTATTACCCAGCCGGAACAGCTCAGATTCATATCAATGGCGATATTGCGCATGCGGTTGATGAGTATGTGCAGGCTACTGATGATGCAGAATTTAAATGGAACAAGGGCCTGGAAATTGTCAGTGAAACAGCACGTTTTTATTATAATTGGGGTCATTTTGATGAGACGAAACAGGGCGCTTTTGTCCTGAATGAAGTTACTGGCCCGGATGAGTACACTGCTTTGGTCAACAATAATTACTACACGAACTTAATTGCTCAGAAGAATCTGTTGCTTGCAGCTGAGTGGATTGAAGAAGCTCTGGAAGACGATGTGAAAGAAGCGAAAGATGTATTGGATTCAATCGGCTTTTCGGAATCGGAATTAGAAGACTGGAAAGAAGCGGCCGACACAATGTTCTTCCCATATGAAGAAGAGCGTCAGCTATCGATGCAGGACGATTCCTTCTTTAGTAAGAAGGTCTGGGACTTTGAAAATACGCCTGAAGAAAACCACCCACTGCTCTTACATTATCACCCGATGACTATTTACAAACATCAGGTTAATAAGCAGGCGGATACTGTTCTAGCGCAAATTGTCTTTCCGGAAGTCTTTTCTCTGGAACAGCGGGCACGGGACTATGATTATTATGAAGGGGTTACTACTCATGACTCCTCATTGTCCCGATCCATTTTCGGCATTGCGGCTAGTGCTTTGGACCGAATGGACAAAGCCTACAGCTACTTCATGGATACGGCGCTGATGGACTTAAACGACATGCAAAGCAATACAAAAGACGGCGTCCATGCAGCGAATATGGGCGGCACCTGGATGAGTATCGTTACAGGCTTTGCCGGCATGTCAGTTGTAGATAATCAGCTGACATTTAAACCCCGCTTGCCGAAAGAATGGCAGGCTTTGCGCTTCAGCATTCAGTTTAAAAACCGCCACATAAGAGTGGAGATGACTGAAGGAGATACGCAGTATACGCTTCTTGAGGGCGAATCGCTTGAGATTAAGCATTTTGATGAAGTGAGAGAATTGAAATAGATTTATAGATGAGAGTACCCGCTGATTTCATATGATTAGCGGGTGCTTTATTTTCCTTAATAGCAATTATCTGACCATCTAAAAAAGTCTTTTACTATGTACAAATATAAATATTTATATCTAATAATTCAATGGTAACATATAATTTTTACTATATTTGCTTTACTATCTCTACCACTTCAAAAGATCAAAGAGTTCAATATTTCTAATCATATCTAGTATGATTTTTTCAATAGAATAAACAGTCAATCTCGATGGGGGGAGCTATTTCAGAATTCTGAAATAGCCGCCGCCATTCTTGATCGCCTGGTTCACCATGTTAAAGTCTTCAAGATTACTGGAAAATCATATCGTATGAAAGGGAAAATATAAATGGACTTCTAAATTAGACTGTCAAAAACCTACATTTTTATTCTGTCATAAACCTACAATTTTATACTGTCCTTGACATATGAGCAGACATAAAAACTGAATTTTAAGGATGAGTCTCGTTCTTTTAATCCTAAATTAATCAGCGTGTGATAGTATAATGAAATAGATAACGGGTTATGGAGGGAGAACAAATGCGCTTACTATTAGTTGAAGATGAACCTGAGTTGAATGAGATTATTGCCAAACGGTTGAAAAAAGAACATTATGGTGTGGATCAGTGTTTTGATGGGGAAGAAGCCTGGGATTACATTGAGTTCACGGAGTATGATGCGATTATTCTGGATATCATGCTACCTAAAATAGACGGGATCGAATTGATGAAGAGAATCCGTTCACAGAAGAGAGAGACGCCGGTCATTATGCTGACTGCCAAAGATTCCACGGAAGACCGCGTGAAGGGGCTGGATTCAGGAGCGGATGATTACCTCATCAAGCCCTTTGCTTTTGATGAACTGCTGGCGCGTATTCGGGTTCTTTTGAGAAGACATACCGGGCAGACGAGCAATACTATGACGTTAGCTGATCTGGTCCTGGATACAGATAAGAAGACCGTTAAAAGAGGAGAAAAGGCGATTATTCTGTCGAGTAAAGAGTACGCCATTTTAGAATACATGATGCATAATCAGGGTATTGTGCTTTCACGGGATAAGATCGAGCAGCATATCTGGAATTACGATTATGTTGGCGGGTCGAATATTGTAGATGTCTACATCCGTTATTTAAGGGTCAAGATCGACAAAGACGCTCCCCGAAAACTGATTCACACAGTCAGAGGAATGGGATATGTCATGAGGGAAGACCATGACTAAACTATCGATTAAAGCAAAAGTCACTCTCTGGTATGCCTTGCTGATGATATCCGTTATCGGTTTAGTGCTGGCTGTTATTTTCTATGTGGGGAATACAGTTCTGACGTCTTCTATAGAAAGCCGGCTGTTTGAGGTGGTTGAGGACAGTCTTCAGAAAATAGGGTATGATGAGGGCGATTTTGAGGTGGAAGAGGAGAACTGGATGATTGAAGAGGGGGTTTACCTTTCTTTTTATACAATGGACGGTCATTTTATAGATGGAAATACGGCACCGAATTTCACTTACAATGTGGCGTTTTCCGCAGGGGAAATTCAGACGGTGTCGATCGCAGGCAGAGGATGGGCAGTGTATGACCGCCTGATTTATATTGACGGGTACGGGAATGCATGGATACGGGGAATTGCTTCATTTTCCGAGGCTGAGTCGACTATCCAGACCATGGTCAATGTCTCGCTGATCATCCTGCCTTTTATGGTCATCATTGCCATAGTCGGTGGGTATTTTATTACGAGAAAAGCCTTCTCGCCGGTGAGAAAAATTACGGATTCCGCTGAATCGATTACAGATGGAAATGAATTATCCAGACGCATCAATCTGGGCAAAGGAAAAGATGAGATCTACACGTTAGCCAGTACCTTTGACCGTATGTTTGACCGACTGGAAAGTTCTTTTGAGACAGAAAAACAGTTCACTTCTGATGTATCACATGAATTGCGGACACCGATCGCAGTCATTATTTCTCAATGCGAGTATGCTCTGGAAAGTGCAGAAAGTGAGCAGGAGTTATTAGGTGCCCTGAAAGTCATCATGGGGCAGTCTCAGAAGATGTCCCGGCTGATTGCCCAGTTATTGTTTCTTTCCCGTTCAGACCGGAAAACCCAGCCACTGACAATCGAAGAGGTGAACATGAGTGCGTTGACAGAAGTGGTCATTGAAGAACAGAAAATACTGGCGGATAAAAAGAATATTACGATTCATCAGGAAATTGAACCCGATCTTATTCTTCAGGCTGATGAAACGATGATTATGAGCATGCTGATTAATCTGATTGCCAATGCAATAAAATACGGCAAGCAAGACGGGTATGTCTTTGTACAATTAAGGGAAACGGGGAATCAAATCGAGGGTGTCATTAGAGACAATGGGATCGGCATCAGCGAATCCGATCAAAGTAAAATCTGGACACGTTTTTATCAGGTCGATACGGCAAGAACATCTGAAAAAGAAGGTGGCATCGGTCTGGGACTGGCCATGGTCAAATGGATCATCGAATCACACAAAGGAACGATTTCTCTGGAAAGCGCACTATCAAAAGGCAGCACATTTACATTTGTCCTGCCCAAAAGAGCCAGACTGGAATAAATTCCGTCCGAATTTCCATAGATGACAGATTTCAAAAACTTTTTTAAAAAACTTTCAGCTTTAATGTTCGTTTAATCTTCAGAGCCTAAACTAATGACTATAAATAAGAAAGTTAGTTGAATGAGGGCAAACGAAAGGAGCTTGTGTCTTATGAATTAATGAGGCGAAGGTAGCGGTAAAGTTGAAGGAAACTTATTTAAAAAAGGGAGAGATTCAAAATGAACATGACAAAACAAATGAAGCTAATGCTAGTATCGTTATCATCCGTAGCGTTGATGGCTGCCTGTGGTGATGACGGCGCAAATGACTCATTGGGAACAACACCTGTCCAACCAGAAACCACAGAAGAAACAGAGATGGATGATGCTGGAGACACAACAGTAGATGAAGGTGCCGAAGAGGGTACAGCAGAAGAAGACACGACTGTGATAGATGACAGTACTAGTGAAGAAGGAACGGAAGATGCAGATGACACAGGGGTTACGGATGACTCAACCGATGCTTCTGATGCGCAGGTAAGCGATCCGGACAGTCCGGGAATCGAAAACATCGAGTTTCCAATCAGTGTCCAGGATGCCATCGAGATCTTTAATAATGAATTCGGCAGTCCCAATATAGATGAAATTAAATTTGAAAGAGACGACGGGCGTTACGTCTATGATTTTGAAGGCTGGGACGGAGAATTCGAATATGAAATGGAAATCGATGCCCAGACTGGAGAAATTTTGTCTCAAGAAACTGAAGCTGACACTGATCATGATGATATTCTTGACCTGGACGGCATAATCAGTCCGCAGGAAGCGATGGCTATTGCCCTTGAAGCAGCAGGATCAGGGTACGTTGAAGAATGGGATCTTGAGCTGGAAGACGGGTTTACTGTATACGATGTGGACATCGAAGGTGGCGAAGATCAGGAAGTCGATGCTCATACTGGTGAAATACGTTAAATTAGTTTTTCTTTCAAAAAGAAAAGAGGGTCTCATCATCAGGATGGGACCCTCTTTTTTCTGCTGATTAATTTAATGTAGGGACTGTTTTTAAATGTGAGGCCTGTGGTGAAATATATTAGTGAAAGAGACGATTTTGACCATAGAGAGTATATTAATCAAAGTCTAAATAGTGACAGGGTATTTAGAATAATAAATGACTTGATTGGTGTGAGTAGTGGATCCTCCAATAGTTATACTTATCATATAGTTACTAATCCTGACGAACATGCGGATGTAAAAGCGGTGGAAGATGTATTAACAAACACAGAGCCAAAAAACGAAAAAGAACAATTTATTAAGGAAGTTTTCCAGGAGTATTTAACTGGAGAAAAAGATATGTTTGGAATACCAAAAGGAATAAAAACTACAGAATCTAAAGATTTAAGGTTTGTTTGATACGAATGAAAATATTAATGTTGTCTCAATAAAACATAGGCGTATGCGTGAAAATTGAGTACAAACCATTACCAAAACCATTACTATATAACTATAAACGGTGATGCGAAGGGATTCAGATGAGACCCCTCAACTCCATACCCTAAGATGAAAGAAGTCTTGTTATCGTTGAGGTGAAAGCAATCTCACAACGGTGCAAGGCTTCTTTTTTATGTGTGCAGTGGTGGTGTGCATACGAACTGGTTTTCAGTATCGCTGCCTTTTTGTCATTTGAACACATATTTTCGTATACTAGAAAAACCCAGTAGAATAATTTTTACTATCAAATCGAACTAAGTTATAATAAAATGTATGGTGTTTCACTGATTAAAATGACTAATGTACTACTTTAAACCATATACATACAACCTATCTTTAAACCCCTTAATTGTGGCTTTGTTTACACAGTTGAGGGTATTTTACAATAAAGGAGCATGACTATGACCGTGATACAGGAAACCATTGCTAAGCAGCGCGTTTTTTTTGACAGCAATCAGTCAAAAGGCGTGGCTTACCGCATACAGCACTTGAAAAGATTGGGTCAGGTGATCAGACAGAAGGAAAAAGACATCATTGAGGCTTTGTATCTGGATTTAGGTAAATCCTACTTTGAAGCCTACAGCTCAGAAGTGGGCTTTATTCTGGAAAGTCTGCATCATGCCATAAATAATCTTGAAAATTGGGCGAAACCTAAGCGGGCGCGTTCGCCTTTATTTATGCCGATTTCTAAAAGTAAAGTTCACTATGAACCGCGGGGCGTGGTCTTGATTATTGGGCCATTTAATTATCCCTTTCAGCTGGTAATTGAACCCTTAATTGGCGCCATTGCGGCAGGGAACACGTGTGTCTTGAAACCATCTGAAAAAACACCCCATACCACTCACGTTATGCAGGACATAATAAAAGAAGTATTTGACCCTAGTTATGTAGATGTCATCAGCGGTGGAAAAGAAGTTGTCACGGAACTGATTCACTCAGATTTTGACTATATTTTCTTTACAGGCAGCACGCATGTCGGGAAAGTCATTATGGAGGCCGCTTCCAAGCAGCTCATTCCCGTGACCTTGGAACTTGGCGGGAAGAGTCCGACAATTGTTCATGAGGATGCAGACATCCAAAAAGCTGCCGCCAGAATTGTCTGGGGAAAATTTTACAATACCGGCCAGACCTGCATTGCCCCGGATTATGTTTATGTTCATGAGAGCGTGAAAGAAGATTTGCTGATTGCTGTAAAATCTAAAATCAAAGAATTTTACGGGGACAATCCGTTACACAGTCCAGACTACGGTAGAATTATTGATGAAAAAGAATTTGATCGACTGATTCATTTGATTGACGATAAAAAACTTTTCCATGGGGGACACGCGGACCGTGAGAAGTTGAAAATTGAACCGACTGTCTTAATGGATGTGTCCTGGTCGGACGCGGTAATGCAGGAGGAAATTTTTGGACCGATTCTGCCGGTGCTGTCTTATAAGAGTATTGATGACACACTGAAGGTGATTAGAAGCAAACCGCGACCGCTGGCTTTGTATTTATTTTCAGAAAGCAAAGAGCTGCAGAAGGAAGTCATCGAACACTACGCTTTTGGTGGCGGGTGCATCAATGATACCTTGTCTCATGTGACGTCTCCGCACTTACCCCTGGGTGGTACGGGTAACTCCGGCATGGGCTCCTATCACGGCAAGGAAAGCTTCCTTACGTTTTCAAACAAAAAATCGATGATGGAAAAGTCTACGCGCTTTGATATTAAAGCAATGTACCCCCCGTATAAAGGAAAATTGAAATTACTGAAAAAAATCATGAAATAAAGGAAGTGGAAACGTGACAATAGTGTTTATCATTATTACTCTTTTATGGATAGGAGAATTTATCTTCTTTCCTTCATTAAATAAAGAAGAACAATCCAAACAGAAGTCGTTTCGGGTCATTCTCGCAGCGATTTTATCGATTATCATTGTGAATGCTGTAATGGCCTGGCAGAACATTCTTTTAGTAGACAGTCCGTTGCTACAGGCTGTTGCGCTCGTTATTTATGGGTCAGGCCTGGTTATCCGTTTCTGGGCACTGATTATGCTGGGCACTAATTTTTCGAGGAATGTGGAAGTGTCAAAAGATCAGGAACTGATTAGTCACGGACCATACAAATACGTCAGACACCCATCGTATACCGGCCTGTTTCTGTTAGCTACCGCTGTCCCTTTGTTTGTGGGGAACTTACTAGTCTTTGTCCTTGCAGTTGCCTTAATGTACGTTGTGCTTAATCGCCGGATGAATGAGGAAGAAAGCTTTATGGAAGACGTCATGGGTGACCGTTATGTTCAGTGGAAGAAAGAACGGTATAAACTGCTTCCTTTTATTATTTAATGAATCAACTCTTATTGGACTAAAGCTGAACGTGCAGACTATCATGCACCTTCAGTTTTTTCTTTGGATGCACGCAAGGAAAATTGATGTATAATAGGAAAGATGGGTGGTGACCTTTCATCTAGTTTTGAACGGAAGACGGCCAATTAAATTAGAAGAAACAGCATAATTTTTAAATACGAGGAGTAATGATATGAAACCGAAAGCATTAGTATTTTTTGATTTAGATGGAACATTATTGAATGACCAGTCTTTAGTGGATGAGGATGTCAAAGAGGCTCTCGCACAATTGAAGGACAATGGAGCCGTTCCTTTTATAGCGACAGGCAGAAGCCCGATAGAAGTCCAGCATATAGTAGAAGATACAGTTATCGACTCCTTTATTACTCTTAATGGACAGTACATTCAATATGAAGGCAAGGAAGTCTTTCGTAATGTGATTCCAAAAGAGGTCGTCACTGACTTAAAGAAACTGACAAGCGAAAAGAATATGGCACTGTCTCTATACAGTGCAGACAAGATTCGAGCGACCTATCACAATGAAACGATTAAGAAAGCCTATGGTTTTATCCATGAGGATCCACCGGCTATTGATGACTCTCTTGATTTGAATGAAGAGATTTTAATGATGCTGGTAATTAATGAAGATTCATCTATAGACCATGAAATTACAGATGCATTTTCTAACCTGTCTTTCTACCGCAACACCCCTTACAGTATCGATACGATTTCAAAAGGACATAATAAGGCAAAAGGCATCGATGCCTTACTTGATTCTACAGGTCTTAGCGGTATTCCTTTGTATGCTTTCGGAGACGGAGCGAACGACAAAGAGATGCTGGAATGGGTTGATAACAGCGTAGCCATGGCAAATGGTCTGGATGAAGTGAAAGAGCTGGCGGATTATATCACGTCTGCTAATACAGACGGCGGTGTCATTGAAGGACTAAGACATTTTAACCTGATAGACTAAGCTCTCTATTTATATGAAAAGCATTTTTGAAATCTGAATAAAGCTTCCTTTATGCTTTATTAGATTGTATTTTAAACAGAGGAGTCCATATATGCTTTATAAAACACACGTAGCGGTGACCTATGCCACTGTTCTGCCGCTTATGGCCTCGTCGGGGAGTTTAAGCGTCGACAACTTATTTGCCTTGGGCCTGGGTTCCTTGTTTCCGGATATTGATCACCCTAAGTCATTCATCGGTAACCGCACAGGAGGAGTCAGTCATGGCGTAAGCATGGTATTCGGTCATAGGGGACTGACACATTCGTTTGCAGGAGCAGCTGTCTTTTTATTGGCAGCGCGCGCCCTGTTGTCCTTTTTTCAGCTGCCGGCAGAATGGGCCGACTGGTTTATTGTCGGCTACTTCGCGCATCTGATTCAAGACTCCTTTTCGAAAACCGGTGTCGCCTGGCTTCAGCCTATTAATAACAAACGGATACAGTTTGGCTTTAAAAAAGTGTACTACAGAACGGGGAAGCTGGCCGAAACGATTATCTTTCTGCTGGCATGTGGGGGCATCCTTTACCACTTGTCCAAAATTCTTTAATGAGGAAAGAGAGCTGGCTTAGTCAGCTCTCTTCTTTTAGATCTTTTGAAACTATTGAACGATGATTATCCACTAGTTAATCATCGTTTACACCTTTTTAAAATAATGAAGAACGATTATCCCGAGTTAATCGTTCTTCGCAGTAAAAAAAGCTGACGAACAATGATTATCTGCCAGTTAATCATTGTTCATCAGCCTATTGATTCCTAAAGTATGATTAACCCAAAAGCACAGCCATAAAACAAAAGAGACTGAACTCCAGATTATGGAGTCCAGTCTCTTTTATGTATTCTCATTAGACGAGAAAGGATTTCAGTTCGTTCAGTTCGTCATCAATGCCGTTGGGGTAATGTGAATAAAGCTGTGCCAGAAGCTTTGGATCGCTTGTAATAGTAGACAGCAAATGGGTAGTCTTTTTAAACAGCTCGTACTCGTCAAAAGAGTGACCTTTGTCACTGGATTCTTTATAGATAGCCAGTTTATCCAGTACTGCATGGAATTCTTCCACAAATAGTTTAAACTGGGGACCTTTTTGTAGTAAGACAGCTTTGTGGTTCTGATTTTTTTCATGGAGGCTTATTGCATACTCTTCGGGAGTCATGCCAATAGATTCAGCGTATTGTGTAAATTTTAGATAATCGTTATCAGCATAATTTTTCATTCGTTCACCTCGACTCGCATGTTCTATTACTGTATAGAAGAATGACGAGATATTTTATTCTTATCTAATAGTATAGGATGCATTCAAAATAGTAAATGAGTTAGACTCCACTGTCACACGAATGAAAACAAGTGTTCAAATTTCGGACACTTATTATTTGTAAGTTTACCAAGCTGAATATACTTAAATTATTCACTGTGCAAGAAAAATATAACCAATTGTCACAAATTAGACACAACCATTCTGTAAACGCTTCACTCGTTATAAAAAAAGGATTCTTAGTTTTCAAGGAGAGAAAGATGAGAAAACAATGATAACAAACTGCCTCGCCACCGATTGACAAAGGGTTAGTGCGCCGGTAAACTTTAAAAAACGTTAAGAAAAATGATAAACTTCTCATTTAAATTAAAAAACTCTTAAGGAGTGACAAGGCAATGACAGACATAAATCTAGCAAGTGAACTCGAAAAACTCTTCCCGCAGACGGTTGAGTGGAGACGATACTTGCATGAAAATCCAGAACCTTCTTTTGAGGAATGGAATACGAGACGCTATATATATGAAAAATTAAAAGAATTTGGTTACGAGGATATTGAACAGGAAGTAGGCGGTGGCGGACTGGTCACCTATGCCAGAGGAAAGAAATATGGACCGACCATTGCTTTTCGCGCTGACTTTGACGCCTTGCGTATTCAGGAAGAAACAGGCTTATCATTTTCTTCGAAAAATCCTGGAGTCATGCATGCCTGTGGTCATGATGGCCATACTGCTACGTTACTAAGCGTAGCTAAAGTACTGAAGGAGCACGAAGACCAGCTTGCCGGTTCCGTAAAATTCATTTTCCAGCATGCGGAAGAAGTCCTTCCGGGTGGAGGCAAGTCAATGGTAGACGCCGGTGTTCTGGATGATGTGGATGCTGTCTACGGCTTACATCTTAGATCGCCATTGGAATTTGGAACCGTGTCATACTGTTCAGAATATGCGATGGCCGCAGCTGACTTTTTCACCATTAACATTCAAGGTAAAGGCGGACATGCCGCTCATCCAAGTTCGACAGTCGATGCTGTGATTGTGGCTTCGTATGTAGTGAATCAGCTGCAGTCCATCATCAGCCGTCAGAAAGACCCGACTCAGTCAGGTGTCCTGACTTTTTCAACACTGCAGGCGGGTGAGGGCGCACATAACGTCATTGCAGACAAAGCAGTCTTAAAAGGAACGGTTCGGACATTTGATCCGGAACTCAGGAATTTAATAGAAGAAAAAATCAGTTCAATGACAGCAAGCATCTGTCAGGTGCATGGGGCGACAAGCGAAGTGAATTATGTTCGCGGCTATCCGGCCTTATATAATCACAAGGAAGAAACGGAACTGGTCAAGCAGCTCTTCACTGAGAAACTGACCGATGTATCGGTGGAAGCCATACCAATGCGCATGGGTGGCGAAGATTTCGCCTACTTTTTACAGGAGAAACCTGGCTCATTCTTCTTTGTCCATTCTGGCAACGAAGAAAAAGGCATTGTTTATCCTCATCATCATCCGAAATTCGATTTTGATGAACGCGCGCTTCTGGTAGGTGGACAGTGTTTTGCATCGATTGTTGAGCACTATCTTTTGGAAAGCGTAACTGAACCGACCGCAGCACACGAATCAGTAAGAGATTAGACAGAAGGAGGGGCTTAAATGGGATTTGCACAATGGAAAGAAGAACTGGAAAAGAACTACGGCGACACTGTTGCCTGGCGCAGACACCTGCACGCACATCCGGAACCTTCTTTTGAAGAAAAAGAAACAGCTAAATACATTATTGAAAAATTGAAATCATTTGGCGTGGATGACATACAGACAAACGTTGGAAATGGATACGGCATCGTCGGAAAAATAGAAGGTCAGTATCCGGGACCAACAATTGCCTTACGCGCTGACTTTGATGCGTTGCGAGTGAATGAAGAAGTGGATTCGCCCTTTAAATCGAATAGAGAAGGCATCATGCATGCCTGTGGACATGATGGACATACTGCGTCACTTCTTAGCGTAGCGAAAGTCATGGCTCAACATAAAGATGAACTGCACGGCAATATTGTCCTGCTGCATCAGCACGCAGAAGAGCTGTTGCCAGGCGGGGCCAAATCAATGGTAGAAGCCGGTGCACTTGAAGAGGTCGATTACGTTTTCGGTATACATCTCGGGGCCACTCAGCCACTCAATCAAGTCTTGTACAATGTGAGCTTTGGTTCAGCTAATTCCGACTCCTTTACGATGAAGATACAAGGAAAAGGCGGTCACGGAGCGGCACCGCATGACACACATGATGCACTGACAGTCGGAACTCAAATAGTTTCAGGGCTCCAGCAAATTGTCAGCCGCATGACCGATCCGGTTAAACCGGCTGTTCTGACCTTTGCAGGCTTTCAGGCCGGCGGGGAAGCGTACAACATTATTGCCGATAGTGCGGAGATTAAAGGAACCGTACGCACGCTGCATCAGGAAGTCCAGCAGAAAGTTGAATTCAAGCTTAAACAGATGAGTGAGATGATTGCAGCTGCCTACGATGCAACGGTTGAGATTGATTACAAAAAAGGGTATCCGTCGATTAAAAACACACCAGCAGAGGTTGAGAAAGTAAAAGAAACCTTCTTATCCGTCTTTCCGGATTCGGAAGTAGCTGAAGTGAAAGAATCGATGGGCGGCGAAGATTTCGCTTATTTCCTGGAAAGTAAACCGGGCGCCTTTTTCAGAGTCGGTGCACTGGCACCAGATAACAAAGAAGCCTATCCACATCACCACCCTAAATTTGAGATAGACGAACGCTCCTTGCTTCGTTCAGGAGAAGTGTTCCTAGCTATTATTCAGACCTATTTACAGGGTTAAGCTGAAACGGAACTAAGCAAAAGAAAGAAGGGAAAGAGATGAAAAAATACATTATCAAACGGTTGCTGACAGCTATTCCCGTTTTACTTATGATATCAGTCGGTGCCTTTATCATGATGAATCTGGCACCGGGCGATCCGACAGATTTGTACATCACGCCGGATGCAACACCGGTTCAAGTGGAAGCGACGAGACGCGCACTGGGATTGGACCAGCCTTATCCTGTACAGTATATTCGCTGGCTGGGAAGAGCACTGCAAGGTGATTTAGGAATTAACTATTCCACGCGCTACCCAGTACTCCCTATCCTTTTATCACGTGTGGGACCGACAATTGTTCTGATGGGATCAACACTCCTTGTCTCCTACCTTATCGCGATTCCGCTAGGCATATTAAGTGCCCGGAAGCATGGCACTTGGATTGACAACCTCTTGACAGGCGGGGCGTTCGTTGGTGTATCCATTCCCAACTTTTTCTTAGGGTTAGGACTCATTTATATCTTTTCAGTACAGCTGGGCTGGTTCCCGACAGGCGGGATGTCACAGCTGGGAGGAGAAAGCAGCTTTCTGAGCGTCATTCATCATCTGGTTCTACCGGTCACGGTTCTGTCCGCTTTTTATATAGCCAATATGACCCGTTACATGCGGTCGACGATGATTCAGGTGTACGGTGAAAATTACATCCGGACAGCTACGGCTAAAGGGCTGGCGGCAGAAGTCATTCTGACGAAACACGGGATTAGAAATGCCCTGATTCCAGTCATCACCATTATTGGAACAGATCTGCCGAGACTGGTTGGTGGAGCGATTGTAACGGAACAAATTTTCCAGTGGCCGGGCTTAGGTCGATTGACCATCATGGCCATTCAACAAAGAGAATACCCGATGCTGATGGCGATTACCATGCTGTCTGCTGTAGTGGTTTTGTTTGCTAACTTATTCGTAGATATTATGTATGCAGTGGTTGATCCACGAATCAAATACAATTAGAAAGGAGAGAGCCAAATGGCAGAAAATGTCGGAGGAAGAAATTCAAAAGCCTTGTTTCATCTCGTTGACGCGGTAGAGCGGAAAAGCTTGCCGGGTAACGAAGTGGAGCAGGTGGCAACGGATGGCGACAGTTATGTCAAAACCATAGCCAAACGCTTTTTCAAGAATAAAGTGGCTGTCATCAGTCTGACAGTCTTTCTCATTCTTCTATTAACAGCTGTCTTTGCCAATCAAATATCCCCGCATCCGCGAGATGCTTCAGTGGGACAGTTTCAGGCAGCGCCTTATGATAATTTTTATCTGGGAACAGATGACATCGGTCGAGATGTTCTGACGCGACTGATTCACGGGACGCGCGTTTCCATAATAGTTGGACTGTTTTCCGTTCTGGTCTACGTCCTGATTGGGACCACTCTGGGACTGATATCCGGTTACTTCGGTGGTTTTGTTGACAGCTTGATTATGAGAATTACAGAAGCGTTCATGTCGTTTCCATTCTTCATGGTTATTCTGACACTGGTCTCTCTTCTGGGATCAGGAATCTGGGTTGTGACGATTGTACTCGGTACATTAAGCTGGCCGCCATTATGCCGGCTGGTCAGAGGGCAGGTCATGCAGCTGAAAGATCAGGATTTTGTCCTGGCCGCAGTTGCAACAGGATACTCAACACCCGGAATTTTATTTATTCATATATTACCGAACGTCCTGTCACCAATACTTGTTAACGCAACCTTCGGAATTGCAACAGCCATTCTAACCGAAGCGTCACTCAGTTTCCTGGGTGTTGGGGTACAGAAACCACAGCCCAGCTGGGGGAACATTCTGGCTGAAGCACAGTCACTGAGGGTTCTAACAGCTGAGCCATGGAGATGGGTGCCGGCAGGTATACTGATCTTTATTGCTGTTTTGTCTATTAACTTTATTGGAGACGGCTTAAGAGAAGCGATTGAAGGAGAAACAAAATCATAGATTGTGTGTCGGGGGACCCATCTATGACTTTCGAAAAAAATGTCAAAGAGAGTTAAAAGGAATGATCAACAGACAAAGAATCGATTTATCGGTTACTTACTAAGGGGAGATTATCATGTCAAAATGGAAAAATGCACTTAAATACGGAACGGTAATGTTTGCGTCAACGGTTGTACTTGCAGCGTGTGGAAATGGGGATGTACCAGATTTAGATGATGATGCGGCTTCAGCGGATGTAGATGAAGACGATGATGCTGAAGCGTCAGCAGATGGACTGGAACTGGAAGAAGGCGACACGTCAACATTGATGATTGGTTTGACCAATGCACCGGACAGCTTTAATCCATTTTACAGACCAGGTGTAGCAGGTACATGGATTCAGCGGTTCTTCTATGACAGCTTACTGGTTATGCCGGAAGCAGACAGCTTCGAACCGGGCCTGGCAACCATCGAAACAGATGACAATCAGGTCTTTACCGTAACGGTCAATGCCGATGCAAACTGGTCAGATGGCGAACCTGTCACAGCAAACGATGTGGCTTTCACTTTGAATACGATTGCTGATCCGGAAGCTGAAACAACTTTAGGAACCAGTGTGGCAATGATTCAAGGCGCTGACTCTTCTGGTGTACGTGAAGAAGGTTCCGATGAATTGTCCGGTGTTGAAGTGGTGGATGATAAAACGTTGACTATTACGACAAAAAATCCGGTTGACTTGAACTACTTGTCTGAATTCCTGGGCTTCAACGTACTGATTGCACCGGAACACGTCTTTGGGGACATTGACGTTGTAGATATTCCGAATTCTGAAGCAGCAACAATGCCATCCGTTTTCAGTGGAGCCTATCAATTTGTTGAATATGACACAGATAATTATGTCCACCTGGAAGCGAATCCGGATTACTTCAAAGGGGCGCCTCAGATTGAAACAGTGTATGCTCGTGTCATGAACGGAACTGCGTTGATTACAGAATTCCAGGCAGGCAACCTTCACATGACAGCCGGTGGCGGAATTGGAATGGTACCTGTACAGGATATTTCCCTACTTGAAGATATCGATGGTCTGGTAGTAGATGAGAATCCAAGTTTTAATGGGCAGTATATGATTATCAATAATGAACGCTTTGACGATCCGCAAGTCCGTCAAGCCTTTGCGCATGCCTTTAATCGTGAATTGACAGTGGATAACCTGCTGGGTGGACGTGGGGAAGTATTGTCTTCTACCTACTCATCAGCTAGTCCGTATAAAGACGAAGATGTGACACCACTTGAATATGATCCGGATTTGGCTCGTGAAATGCTGGAAGATGCAGGCTTTGACTTTGATACACCATTAACGTTCGTTGTACCGACAGGTAATGCTATTCGTGAGCAAAATGGTGACCTGATTGAACAGTGGTTGACAGAGATTGGTGTAGAAGTCGACCAGCAGACTTATGACTTCCCTACATGGTTAGCGATGGCCAACGACCTGGATTACGATATTGGCCTAATGGGTTGGGGACACACAGTTGACCCTAATATTGCCAGCTATGTACAGACTGGTGGCGCATCAAATAACATGGGTATTTCTGATCCGGAAATTGATAGACTTCTGGAAGAAGGAATGGCAGGAACGACCTATGAAGAGCGTTTCGAAACGTATTCTGAACTGCAGAAATACTTGCAGGAACAAATGCCAGTTGTACCGTTATACTCTGATTCACAGTTTGGTGTTCGCGTCGATTACTTGAATGGGGGAATCAACGAATACTGGGCAGGTTCACTCCATGACTTACATGAATGGACACTGGATGCAAATGATTAATGAATAGTCAGTAGCTGTAAAGAGACACACTTAAATATATTATTTACAGTGTGTCTCTTTACTCTATTAACTGGAAAGATTGAGGTGAAAGAAATGGAAGACAAAACAATTCTGGATGTTAAAAATTTGGCAATTTCTTTCAAGACATTTGAAGGAGTTGTACAAGCTGTACGGGGTGTTGAATTTTCCTTGAAAAAAGGTGAGACGCTCGCAATTGTAGGTGAATCAGGAAGTGGGAAATCGGTGTCCACAAAAGCCATCAATCGGCTGCTGCCTAAAAAGAATACAATGGTTGAAAGTGGGGAAATCCTGTTTGAAGGAAAAGATATTCTACAATGCAGCGAAAAAGAAATGCAGAAAATCCGTGGAAATGACATAGCCATGATTTTCCAGGATCCGATGACCTCATTGAACCCAACGATGCAAGTAGGGAAGCAGATAGCCGAGCCGGTCCGGACGCACAAAGGCTGCACTCAGGAAGAAGCAAGGGAACGTGCACTCGAACTGATGGAATTGGTAGGGATTCATAATCCGAAACAGTCCTATAAAAGTTACCCGCACCAGTTTTCAGGCGGTATGAGACAGCGTGTTATGATTGCGATTGCTCTAGCCTGTGAGCCTAAAATTCTGATTGCTGATGAACCAACAACAGCTTTGGATGTAACCATCCAGGCACAGATTCTGGATCTGATGAATAAACTAAAAAAAGAACTGGACACCTCCATTATCTTTATCACACATGACTTGGGCGTTGTGGCTCAGATGGCGGACCGTGTTGCTGTTATGTATGCCGGTCAGATTGTGGAAGTGGGAACTGCAGATGAAATTTTCTATAATCCTATGCACCCCTATACTTGGGGGCTGCTGGCGTCAATGCCAACTCTCGATGTAGATGAGACCAACCTGTATACTATTCCCGGTTCTCCACCAAACTTACTTCATCCACCTGCTGGCGACGCTTTTGCAGCTCGTAATGAGTACGCCTTGGCCATCGATTTTTATGAAGAGCCGGAATTATTTCAGGTTTCTGATACGCATTACGCTAAAACATGGCTTCTTCACCCGGATGCACCATCAGTCACCCCCCCGGAAGAAGTCCTCAGACGAAAAGAAAAATTTGAGATGCTGCACTTGGGAAAGGGTCAGTCCACTAGAGTAGGAGGCGAAGCTATTGGCAGCCACAGTTGATGAAAGAAAACCGATTGTTGAATTCAAAGAATTGAAGCAGTACTTTAATGAAGGCAAGAAATCAGAAGTACGTGCAGTCAAGGATGTCAGTTTTTCCATCTATGAAGGGGAAACCTTTGGTCTTGTAGGAGAATCAGGCAGCGGAAAATCGACGACGGGACGCGCCCTGATTAAGTTGGGAGACATTACCGGCGGTCAGATTCTGTATAAAGGAGAAGATATATCAACAATAAAAAAACGTCGTGATTTGCTTAAATTCCGCAAATCAATGCAGATGATATTTCAGGATCCCTATGCCTCTTTAAATCCGAGACTGACAGTCAAAGAGATTATCGGAGGAGCGCTAAAAGTCCACGGAATGTCTAAAGACAGTCAGGAACGGACCGAAAAAGTCCATGAGCTGCTGGAATCGGTAGGGTTGAGCAAGGAATTTGCCAACCGTTACCCGAAAGAATTTTCCGGAGGACAGTGCCAGCGCGTCGGGATTGCCCGGGCACTTGCGGTGGAACCTGACTTTATTATTGCCGATGAAGCCATCTCAGCGCTGGATGTATCCATACAAGCACAAGTGGTCAATTTACTAAAAGAATTGAAGCAGAACAAGAAGCTAACGTATTTATTTATTGCGCATGACTTGTCGATGGTCAAATACATCAGTGACCGGATAGGGGTCATGAACAACGGACGGGTTCTTGAAGTGTGTGAAGCAGATGAGTTATATAAAGCACCGCTGCATCCGTACACAGAATCACTTCTATCCGCTATTCCGACACCTGATCCAGAAACGGAGCGGAGTCGTGTCCGTACTGAGTACGATCCGAAATACCATCATTATGATGACTTAGGTCAAGTTAGACTTCACGAGATTGCGCCGGGTCATTCAATCTATTGTCATAAAGACGAAGTGGCTTTATATAAGAAAAAACGCGAGAAATTACTGCGAAAGGTAAAGCAGTATGCCTGAAAAATAAACGGGTTTCCAAGCTGGTTAATGCTTGAGAAAACCCGTTTTTTATTTGGAAAAAATGAAAAAAATATAAGTGTTACTGAAATGTGAACAGTATGTAAATTTAATGTAAATAGAAAAGGTCTGAGAAGCTGATTTGACAAAACAAAATGTAAACGCATCAAGACTCTGAAATGATGCGATAAAACGAACGATACGAAAATTTTACCTTTTTAACATACGTTTTTTACATAATTAAATCTTGGAACGCGCTTTGGTTTTAATCGAATAGTGAAAATTTCGAACGGCCAGTTACATTAAATTTTTCTCATCTTCAAGTTTCTTGTTCAATTTGTCCGGTATAAGATTTAAGATAGGAAGTGGAAATAGCGAATTGGCAACAGGTAGAAACTGTTTTATTCAGACAGTCCATTCGTGAATTCCTTTGATTATACTTACTAATAAAATGGAGGTTTTTGTGTGGATGCACAGCAAATAGCATTTATATTTTTCGGTGGACTGGGGATTTTCTTATTCGGTCTAAAGTATATGGGAGACGGACTACAAAAATCAGCAGGGGATAGTTTACGTGAAATTCTAAATAAATTTACATCTACTCCACTGAGAGCCATTCTGGCTGGTATATTTGTCACGATTCTTTTTCAAACCAGTACCGGAACGACCGTTTTAACTGTCGGACTCGTTAGTGCCGGCTTTATGAAACTGAAACAGGCAATTGGAGTCATCATGGGTGCCAATATAGGGACCACGGCTACTGCATTCATCATCGGGTTTAACATTGGAGCCTATGCTTTGCCAATTATCGCTATCGGATCAGCCATGTTGTTCTTCTTCAAACGTCCGATTATAAACAACTTAGGTCAGGTTTTCTTCGGGATAGGAACAATCTTTTATGGGTTGAATTTGATGGGTGATGCCATGCGGCCGCTCAGGGACCTGGAAGTGTTCAGGGAAATTATGATTATCCTGTCTGACAGTCCCATCTTAGGTGTTATTGGCGGAACTATTTTAACGTTCATTTTGCAAAGTTCGACCGCTACGATTGGTATTGTACAGGAACTTTATGGACAAGGCAGTATTGAACTTTCAGGCGCTTTAGCCGTTTTATTTGGAAGCAATATCGGTACGACTTTTACAGCAATTATCGCTGCCATTGGAGCGAGTGTCGCAGCTAAACGTTCGTCTGCTTCCCACGTTATCTTTAACCTGGTCGGAACCATAATTGTTCTGCTGATATTCGCACCGTTTACCAATGCGTTAGTTGCTATATCAAGTGCTTTGAACTTAAATCCTGCTATGCAAGTTGCGTTCGCTCACGGAATGTTTAACGTCGTGAACGTTCTTGTTCAAATGTGGTTCATCACTCAGATGGCTGCCCTTGTAACAAAACTTGTTCCTGGAGACGACGCACTGATTGAATACGATGCCTCACATCTGGACTACTCATTGATTACGACTTCTCCAACCATTGCCTTAAATCAGGCTAAACGTGAAATTAATCAAATGGGCGATTTTGTACTCGAAGAATACCGCGAGATGTTCAAGTACTATAAGAATCAGGATGATATCAGTTTGGCTAATACCCTTCAACTGGAAGACGTCGTGAACAAAATTGACACCCATTTGACTGAATACTTGATGCTGATTTCTGTTGAAGATTTGCCAATCAAGAGTTCAACCGAACACTCTCAAATGATGGACATCACCAAGTACCTTGAACGTATTGGTGACCACAGTGAGAATATTACTAACAACATTAAAGAAGCTGTACGTGCCCACAAAAAACAATCTAAGGGCAGTAAGAATGGAAAAGATAAGGAAAGTGAAAAGATTTTCTACGACGAAGATCTTATTGCTCTGTTCCATTTAGTTGAACAGAACATTCAGGATGCTGTCCGTTCATTTACAGAAGACAGCTACTCTCTTGCCGGAAGTGTAATCAAGCGCGAGAAGGAAGTCAATCGTCTTGAAAACGAAATTCGTATCAAGTATATTGACAGGCTGAACTCAGGTGTCGGTTTGCCTTCTGACGGAATTCTATTTGTAGATATCGTATCCAACCTGGAACGTATGTCCGATCACTCAGCTAAGATTGCGAAGCACTCTCTGGGAATCCGCTACCCATTCCAGCATCAGAACCGTACGCCAAGACACGGTCAGCCTAAAGAACTGACTGACGGCATTGAAATTCCTGGTAATTAATTGACTAATTAAAAAAGCTCCGATTCAGTTGGTTTAAACGACTGAATGGGAGCTTTTTAAAGTTATAATGAGTGGGGTGACGCGTTAAATATTATTGAAACGTATTGGTCAGCGTCCCTACCTGATCGATAGTGATGGATACGTGATCACCCGGTTTGAGCCAGGTTGGGTTGGATTGTTCGAGTATAACGCCACTCGGTGTACCCGTAAATATCAGGTCACCCGGTTTCAGCGTCATGTACTGGCTTGCCTGACTGACAATTTTACCGACAGAAAAAATCATTTCACTTGTTGCACTGTCTTGTACCAGATTGCCATTCAACCAGGTTCGTATACTGAGCTGAGAGATATCCTCAATTTCATCTTTAGTAATGATGGCTGGGCCCGTGGGAGCAAAAAAGTCGAAAGATTTTCCGATTAACCACTGAGAGCTTTGAAACTGGAGCTGGCGTTCGCTTACATCATTTCCAACTGAGAAGCCGAAGATGCCGGTTTCTGCTTCTTTTTCGCAGACGCCGCTCATTTCTTTACCAATGACAATAACCAGTTCCCCTTCATAATCGACTTTCTGATAGGCAGGGGGCAGAGGAATCGTCTGGTTGTGTGCAGCTAATGCGTTGGCAAATTTACTGAAGAAAACTGGACTGGTCGGCACATCGCCGCCGGTCGCTTTAACGTGGTCGACATAATTCTGTCCTACACACAATATTTTTTCTGGCTTTTTGACTATGGGAAGTAAGGTAATAGACTTGTCAAATAAGGTATAAGGTTCCATTGTAAGGTGAAGTTCCTCGGCTCGGCTGAAGACATCTTCTATTTGTTCAAGACATATCTCAGCATTTTCAAGAAGTTTCTCCATCGTTTGAGGAACACTGCAGTTGAGATGATCGGCTAATTTGCTGATAGCAATAACACCTTTTTCAGATTGTACACCTAACTTTTCCGTAGAGCGGTCGTCATTAAAATAGCGTACAAGTTTCATGATCATTTCTCCTTTGTTTATGCTAGTTAGATTATAAGGGAAATATGAGGATATAACAAAAATAAGGATTGTTATATTCAACACAAATTATTAACTTGTGCTGTCAGTCTGTTTTTAGTAAACTTATGGAACAAGATAGAGTCAACATAGTGGAGGAATATAAAATGAGTAAGCGAAATAAGAACATCGAAGTGGAGATTAACGAAGTAGCCGGTTCAAGTAAAAACACAACTGAACTGGAACTGCTTGTAAGAAAAAAAGTTATCGGAAGAGTGTATCATCAAGAAGAAGGCTCCGTGACCGTGGAATTTAAATCCGGCAAAAAACGGACTGCGCATTCGGTTGATGAGGGCATCCAGCTGATTATTGAAGAATACAATTTACACGACGAATAATAGGAAGGCCGGGCAGAGGGTTAATCTGTCCGGTCTTTTTGAATGCTTATGAATAGGGAAGACCTGCTGTATTATGGTAAGATTGAAGAAAGATTAGGTGATAGATAAGGTGGGATACTGTGGAAAAAGTTGAAAAACTGGAAAAGAAAATACCTTTTAAAGATAGGCTGGCAAGGCTGATACCTATTCTTCAGTCAAATTGGGAAAGAGCAACGGTGAATCAGAGTGGTGCAGAGATGGCATTCTTTATTCTGCTGTCGCTATTCCCCCTTTTACTGGTGATAGCCAATATCATTCCTTTACTGCCGCTTGAAACAAATGAAGTACTGGCGCTGGTGGCGGATTTCGTACCCCAGGACATATTTAATGTAATTGAACCGATTCTCGAAGGCTATCTGGAAAGTGCCAGTGGGGGATTCATTTCCTTCGGGTTGCTGACGGCTATCTGGTCAGCAAGTAAAGTGATTACCATTCTCAGACGTGTACTGGATGATGTCTATGGGTCTGTTCAGAAGAAAAACGTTATTGTGGGACGGATATTATCGCTTTTTGTCATGATCGGGATTCTGCTGATTATTGGTGCTGCGATATTTGTATTTGTATTCGGCGAAGCCATCCTGGGATTCATTCAAAACGCAGTCGGCTTTGATATTCCCTTTATTCAGGAATTCCTGCTGCTGAGATGGGTAATCCTGCTGGTTATTCTATTTGCAGTATTGCTGGTAGTCTTCCGGTTTGTACCCAACCATCATTTGACGTTCAGATATTCGTATCAAGGAGCAATTTTCTCAACTATTGGCTGGATGCTTTTGACCCAAGGGTTTTCGATATACTTATCTCTTGCAAGTGATGATGCGCTGACCAATGCAACCTTTGGTGGTTTTCTGGCCTTGATGCTGTTCCTGTATTTCTCAAGTATAGTCATCCTGCTGGGTGCCTTACTCAATGCCATTATTTTTGAATGGAAAAATCATATGTCTGTTCCTGAATATGAAGCAGCCAAACGTAATGAGAAAAAAATGCAGGATTCAGATTGGACAGGCTATCCGAGTGAAGCCGAAACGGTAATTCTGAAGCGCAAGCTGTTTAAAGTAAACAAGCTGAAAGAAAAAGAACAGGAAGAATGGGACCAGATCGGTCAGGATCTGAAGGATGACTAATCTGTTTATCCAAAAATAGGACTAAGAGGAATCAGCTAATTGATTCCTCTTTTTTCTTTTAGGAAAGTGGTCTATAATGAAAAGAGAATACAAGGAGGAAGGCTATGGATTTTTATTGTCATCCGCGCTGCTCGACATGCAAAAAGGCAAAAGCTTTTTTAGACGAGCACGCCGTTCATTATGAAGAAAAAAACTTACTTGAAGAATCTCTTGATAAAGAGAGCTGGCTTCAGATATTATCTCAAACTGACCGCACACTGAAATCGTTCTTTAATACAAGCGGGAATGTTTATAGAGAAAACAATCTGAAAGACAAATTACCTGACATGACAACAGAAGAAGCTGCAGAGTGGCTATCCTCCAACGGAATGGTCGTTAAGCGCCCGTTTGCCATATCGGGAAATGTCTACACATCTGGTTTCAAGGCAGAAGAATACGAGCGAGTCTGGGTAAATAAAGGAGAAAGAGTATGACGATTAAGTACCATCCGAATGGATTATGGTTTGAGCAGACTGGAGAAAGTGACTACCGCATCGGCTTATCCGAAAAAGGACAGGATGATGTAGGTGAAGTGATGTTTGCCGAGTTAAGCGCTGCTCCCGGAGAGCTTTTAAAAGGAGAGCCCATTGTAAATGTAGAAGGAGCAAAAGCAGTAACGGAACTGACTGCACCCTTTGATTTGACTGTTACAGCAGTAAACGAGGAAATCGAAGATTCACCCGAACTGTTGAATGCAACAGACAGAATGAAAAACTGGCTGCTGGATATTTCCGGTTTTTCAAAAGAGGCGTTTAACAGTTTGAAGAATGAAGCATTTGAAGAATAAAGAAAGGAGTGACGTTTATGCCAATCGTACACGTTGACATGCTTGAAGGCCGTTCAAAAGACCAGAAAGAGAACTTGATCAAAGATATGGTAAAGGCTGTTGAGACACATACCGGTGCACCGAAAGAAGCCGTTACCGTCATCATCAATGAGATAAAGAAAGAAAACATTGCCACAAAAGGCAATTACCACGGATAATAATATCCTGCTCAATAGGATAAACGAAACGATAAAATATTTTTAACACTACAATCGACTCATCGGGGGAGCATATAAGCTGAGAAAGGTAAGACCTGACCCGTGACCTGACCTAGTTAGTGCTAGCGGAGGCAAGATGACTAAAAGGAAACGTCTGTCCAGGCAGACGTTCAACTCCACTTCCACTATTTTAGTGGGAGTTTTTTGTTTTCCAGTAGATATTAAATGAAGTACCATTAACTGACAATTATTATCAGCTAAACATAGAAAGGACAAACCAATGACTCAGATACCACAAGTTTTAACCATTGCAGGCAGTGACAGCGGAGGAGGAGCGGGAATACAAGCGGATCTCAAGACATTTCAGGAACGGGATGTTTTCGGTTTATCCGTCATTACGGCAGTCACAGCACAAAATACACTGGGGGTTCAAGCTGTACACCCGGTACCAGTAGAGTCTGTCCGTGACCAGTGGGAAGCCGTTTTTTCAGACTTTACAATATCTGCCATCAAGACGGGCATGCTGGTCAATGGCGATTATATGAAGCTAATCAGTGAAGTCTACAGTAACGTTTTTTCAGTTCCTCTCGTTATCGATCCGGTCATGATAGCAAAAGGTGGGCATTCTCTGATGGAAGAAACAGCCATTCAAGTGATGAAAGATACCCTCGCGCCTTTAGCTCATGTCATCACACCCAACATCCCTGAAGCGGAGGCATTAACGGGAATAAAGATTGAAGCCAAAGAAGACATGCTTAAAGCAGCACAGCAGCTCCGGGATAAGGGAAGCAAAAATATTGTCATTAAAGGCGGCCATGCAGTCGACAAGGAAAAGGCAGAAGATTTGCTGCTGCTGGAAAACGGTGAAGTAATCTGGTTGAGTACAGAGCGCATAGATACAAAAGACACACATGGGACCGGCTGTACTTTTTCAGCCTGTATTGCCGCGGAGCTTGGGAAAGGCCAATCAGTTGAAGAAGCCGTCAGAACAGCTAAAGCTTATATACAGGCAGCGATTAAACACGGTCTGGACATCGGACACGGTCATGGGCCGACGAACCATTGGGCTTATAGAAAGGAAAAGCAATGAAAGACACTATAAAAGAAAAACTCTCCCTTTATTTTATTGCCGGTACACAGGATTGTAAGGGGCGAACACTGCAGACAATTCTTGAAGAAGCGCTGCAGGCAGGTATTACCTGCTTTCAGTTTAGAGAAAAAGGATTGGGCAGTTTAGAGAATCAGCCAAAAGAATACAGACTGATGGCTCAAACGTGCCAGCTTCTCTGTAGACAGTATGGGGTCCCATTTATTGTAAATGATGACATCAAACTGGCTCAGGAACTTAAGGCTGATGGGATACACGTTGGGCAGGGTGATACACCAGTAGAGGAAGTTATCCGAGAGTGTGGCGAAGACTATATTATTGGACTCTCGACTAACTCTGTTGAAGAGTACCGAGCGGCTGAAAAAGTCAGTGGTCTGGATTATGCAGGAATCGGTCCAGCATTTATACCACGCTCTAAAGCGGATCACGAGGATGTGATTGGTCTGGAAGGCATAAGACAAGGAATGCACAATCATACATTGCCGGCTGTTGCTATTGGAGGGATTGACTTGTCCAATGCAGCTGAAGTCAGACAAACTGGAGTGGACGGCATAGCGGTAGTGTCAGCCATCGCTTCTGCACCTTCCGTAAGAGAGGCTGTCGAAGGATTAAAATAAGGTCAAATGTATGAGCCTTACAGCTTAGGTGAGAAAGCTGCAGCAATTACTGTAGAAAAACTGAAACGCTAAAGATTTCGAAGCTTAAATTATCCCTTCAATAAAAATGCATGTCTCGTTCGTCTTCTGATTAAAGAAGCAGCGGACAGAATGCATTTTTATTTTCCCATACATATTAGCCCGCTCTCATGGAGACTCGAGTAATGGTTTAGCGCGAGAATGAACGTTAATTCGCTTATGTGCAGACTCGAGTGTTTTCATCGTCCGAGAATAAAGGCTAGTTTCTTTACGATCAAACTCAATCAGTTTTATAAGACGACTGCAAACGCTAAATCGTTTACGTGCATACTCAAGTCAATTTATTGCTGTGAGTTGACCCGCTATAAGGATAGCAGTATACAGTCTCTTATGGTCACACATTAAATTAAGCACACTGTCTAACAGGAGAACAGCTTACTCTAGTCAGTATGAAGTGTTATTTTACGTTAAATAATGTAAAATGAAAGGGTAAGTTACAGAGAATGTGGGGAAATCAGATGAAAAAAGGAAAAACAGCGCAGTTAAAACAGGCTGTCAAACTAGCTGGAGGGCTGGTCGGTCTATATGTGCTTTATTTTATTGCTGGAGCAGTGGTGTTTCCAGTATTAAGTACGCCGCCAGATCTGGTAGAAAGAGAAGTGGAATTTTACGAAACAGAGGAACGAGTCGCTTTACTGGAATACGGTCTGGAGGCCTTCGGTGCCCGAATGGACATTATTGATCAGGCAGAAAAGTCAATTGAGGTATCCTATTTCTATATGGAAGATGGCGAAAGTGTGCAGCTTTTTTATTCTTACATAATGGCGGCTGCCGACCGCGGGGTTGAAGTACGCTATCTACTGGATGGTCTGTTCCATGGTGTACGTGGCGAAGATCGTGATGTGCTGCGCGCGTTTAATGATCACCCTAATATTGAGCTGAAATTATATGAACCGGTCGCTTCGGTATTTATTGCCCCGTGGCGACTGAATAACCGCCTGCATGATAAGCTGCTGATTGTCGATGGGGAATATGCGATTGTCGGCGGACGTAATGTCGGCGATTTGTATTACGAAAGAACCGGAGAAGACGTCGGGTATTCCTATGACAGGGATGTGCTTCTCGTCAAGCCGGAAGAAGCAGATAATGTATTGATAGAACAGATGCGTTCTTACTATACTGACCTGTTCGAAAGTGACTATGCATACAGCCAGGATACCCGCACGCTCTTTGGCTGGGAACAGAATAGAGCGGAAGAGCAGTATAATGAGCTGATTGAAACCTATGAGGAGCACCAGAGAGAACTGGCAGAACGAGAGTACACCAGTAATCTGGAAAGCTGGGAAGCGCGGTCGGTTGAAGTTAACAGCGGCTTTTTCACTCATAACNCACCTTGGGTTATTCCGGACCGACATATGCGGCGTCATCTCGAGGAAGCGGATATCTCTATAAGTGAGGGAACGATTCTGACGAATGGTATGTCCACGAATTCCAACACTGTAGCGCAGGCAGGAACAGAAAATAGACGTCAATTTTTTGTAGATTCATTTCTGGACTATCATGAATACCAGCCGAAAGAGTCGTCACTTCATATGAAGACAATGGTGGTGGATGAACAAATCAGCGCAGTGGGTGCCTTTAACTTTGATGCCAGAAGTACCTGGTTGAGTACCGAGTCAATGATTGTTTTGGACAGTGAAGAACTGGCCCGGCAGATTCTCGATGAGGCAGAGGAAAGTTATCTGAAGAAAAGTGTCCGCTTTGATGCTGATGGATCCAAGGTGCCCGGTGAAAAGACAGATGTAAAAGATGCTGTCTGGAGGCAGCGTATCCTCATACCTGCTCTCAGACCACTGGCCTGGATGCTGGAGAGTCTACTTTAACAACAGAATAAAAACCAAGCAATCACACAGCCTTTTAGTGCAGAACAGTCATCCGATTTATAGTCGGGTGGCTGTTTTTTATAGATAATAATTTTTATAATCTAGTAATCGCTTTGCTTTAGGCTTTTTCCAGAAATATCAAGCAAAAAGCGAAAGAAAACTTGATTAACATTCTCAATTAGACTAAAATTAAACACTGTAAGCATGACAGTTAAATTAGAAAGTTTAGCCGTCAATGCTCAAAAAAATACAAGTAGAAAAGGAAGGTACATAATGGCCGTATTAGAAATCAAGAACCTACATGTATCCATTGAGGACAAAGAAATTCTTAAAGGTGTTAACCTTAAAATGCAGACAGGTGAAATCCATGCAATCATGGGACCAAACGGAACAGGGAAATCTACCTTGTCAGCCGCTATCATGGGTCACCCAAGTTATGAAGTAACAGAAGGTGAAGTACTTTTAGACGGAGAAAACGTTTTGGAGATGGAAGTCGACGAACGTGCACGTGCCGGTCTATTCTTAGCTGTACAGTACCCAAGTGAAATTGCTGGGATTACAAACGCTGAATTCATGCGTGCAGCAATCAACTCAAGAAGAGATGAAGACGACAAAATGGGCGTTATGGACTTCATTAATAAGCTCGATGAAAAAATGGCTGTTCTGGACATGCCGGAAGAAATGGCTGAACGTTATCTGAATGAAGGATTCTCCGGTGGAGAGAAGAAACGTAACGAAATTCTTCAGTTAATGATGATTGAACCAACTTTTGCCATTCTGGATGAAATTGACTCAGGACTGGATATTGACGCCCTGCAAGTTGTTTCAACAGGCGTAAACGCGATGCGTGGAGAAGGCTTCGGCTCACTCATCATCACGCACTATCAGCGTTTGTTAAACTACATTACACCAGACGTGGTTCACATCATGATGGATGGACGCGTAGTCAAAACTGGTGGAGCAGAGCTTGCTAAGCAGCTTGAAGCCGAAGGATATAAAGGTCTAATGGAAGAATTAGGATTAGACATTGAAATAGAAGAAGACTAATTTTTGAGGAGGCCCTGACTTATGGCAACAAAGACGAAAGATTTTGTAAGTTACAGCGATGCATTAAAAGCCTTCTCTAAAGGACTACAAGAACCTGAGTGGATGCTTGAAATGCGTCTGAGCGCACTGGAACAAATAGACAACCTGGAATTGCCGGTAATCGAGCGATTGAGATACAACCGCTGGCCACTTTGGCAAGTACCGAACCTAACGGGCGCACCCGCTGCCAAGACTGTCGACCCCTTTGAATTTGTGGAAGACAAGGCAGATGCAGCACGCGTAATTCAGACAGGAAACGAAACAGTGATTGAAACATTACCAGAATCGCTGAAAGAAAAAGGGGTTATCTTTACTGATCTGCATACCGCACTCAGAGAGCACCCGGATTTGGTTAAAGAAGCCTACATGGCTAAAGCAATCAAGCCAGAAAGCAACAAAATTACCGCTTTCCACGCTGCTTTTATGAACTCCGGACTATTTTTATATGTACCAAAAAATCTGGAAATTGAAGAGCCGCTGGAAGCTGTATTCATTCAAAATAGTTTGGTTGAAGATTCCTTTGTGAAGCACGTTCTGATTTATGCAGACACGCATTCAAACTTTAACTATGTTGAAAAATTCATGACTAAAGGTGACGAAAAGAACTCGGCAAATATTGCTGTAGAAGTCGTAACGAAACCTGGCGCACAAGTGAAATTCAGCGCGGTCGATCAGTTAGGGTTGAACTCAACCGTTTACTTTAACCGTAAAGGCTATACACACAGAGATTCCACGATTGACTGGGCTATTGGTGTGATGAACTCTGGTAACGTTGTCTGTGACTTTGATACAGACCTCGTTGGTGAAGGTTCATCAACCGATTTGAAAGCTGTTGGAATCAGCAGCGGCCGTCAAACTCAAGTTATCGATTCAAACGTCGTTAACTACGGAAACAATACGGAAGGAAACATCTTCCAGCACGGCGTTATTTTAGACCGTGCAACCTTGACCTTTAACGGAATCGGACACATTGTCAAAGGCGCAAAAGGAGCAGATGCTCAGCAGGAGTCACGCGTCTTAATGCTGTCTGATAAAGCCCGCGGCGATGCGAACCCTATTTTGTTAATTCAGGAAAACGAAGTAACAGCGGGACACGCGGCCAGTGTAGGACGTGTGGATCCGGAAGAAATGTACTATTTAATGAGCAGAGGAATTGAACAATCCGAGGCAGAACGATTGGTTATTCGTGGCTTCTTAGGTAAAGTAATTTCTGCGATACCGATGAAGAGCATGCGTGACGACCTCGTTCACACAATCGAAAGGAAGCTGACCTCCAGATGACCGTGCCATATGAAGAGCTGAAAAAAGACTTTAAAATCTTGGATCAGCACGTCAATGATGAGCCGTTAGTTTATCTAGACAATGCCGCAACCACTCAGAAGCCTGAAGCCGTCCTGAAAGCAGTTGAGGCGTACTACCAAACCTCCAATGCCAATGTGCACCGAGGTGTGCATACGCTGGCGGAAAGGGCCACCACGCAATTTGAAGGGGCTCGTGAAAAAGTCCGTCGCTTCATCAATGCGCCGGAGACAGCCGAAGTTCTGTTAACGAGAGGAACAACAACCAGTCTGAACTGGCTTGCTGAGAGTCTGGGCAACCTGGTCGTTATGCCTGGCGATGAAATCGTGATTTCCTTTATGGAACATCACTCCAACATCATCCCGTGGCAGCAGCTTGCCAAACGTAAGGGAGCGATACTGAAATATATCGAACTCACTGACGAAGGCATGCTGGATTGGGAAGATTTGGAAAACAAGATTACCGACAAGACAAAAATTGTCTCCCTGGCGCATGTCTCAAATGTGCTGGGTGTTGTGAATCCGATTAGAAAAATTGCTGACTATGTCCATAGTAAAGGCGGCTTGCTGGTGGTGGATGGTGCACAAGCTGTCCCGCACATGCCTGTTGACGTTCAGGAACTGGATGCTGACTTCTATGCCTTTAGTGGCCACAAAATGATGGCTCCGACGGGTATTGGTGTGCTTTACGGCAAGCGTCAGTGGCTGGAACAGATGGAACCTGTCGAGTATGGCGGCGAAATGATTGACTTTGTCGAACTGCTGGACAGCACCTGGAAAGAACTGCCTTGGAAATTTGAAGCCGGTACGCCAAATATTTCCGGTGCGATTGGCTTAGGTGCTGCCATTGATTACTTGGAAAATATCGGCATGAGTGAGATAATGGACCATGAACAAAATCTGGTGGCGTACTTGATGCCGAAGCTGGAGGAAATTGAAGGTCTGACACTGTTCGGTCCGCACAAAGCCGAAGACCGTACAGGTGTGATTGCCTTTAACATTGACGGTGTTCACCCGCATGACGTTGCCACGGCAATGGATATGGAAGGGGTCGCTGTCAGAGCAGGCCATCATTGTGCCCAGCCTTTGATGAACTACCTGAATCAGCCTGCAACAGCTCGTGCAAGTTTTTACTTGTACAACACCTTAGCTGATGCAGACAAATTCGTAGAGGCACTGAAAGCCACGAAGGAGTTTTTCTTACATGGCCTTGACTAAATTAGATCAGTTATATCGCGCAGTGATTCTGGACCACTCCAAGCATCCGAGAAAGCAGGGGGTGCTGGACGAAGCGACCACTCAAATCGAATTGAAAAATCCGACATGTGGGGACGTTATCCAGGTTCAACTCGCTATTGAAGACAATAAAATTAAAGATGTCCGTTTTGACGGCAGTGGCTGTACCATTTCCATGTCCAGTGCCAGTATGATGACCGAAGCCATTCTCGGCAAGACTGTTGAAGAAGCATTAATGCTGGCTGACGAATTTTCAGGTGTGGTTCAGGGAAAAGAAGCCGTTCACCAAAAGGAACTGGGCGATGCGATGATGCTTTCAGGCGTCTCCAAATTCCCGGCCCGCATCAAATGTGCAACTTTGTCCTGGAAGGCGCTTGAAAAAGCTCTGGAAACGGACGGCACTGGCGTAGACGGACAACTCAAACACGACTAAATCAGCAAAAAGGCTGAATTGAATGTAGAGAAACATGTAGGAAAGGGGAAAGTTACATGACTCAAGTACCAGAAAAAAATGAATACAAGTACGGCTTCCATGATGATGTCGAGTCAGTTTATGATACGGGTAAAGGGTTGAACGAAGATATTATCCGTGACATTTCTGCTCGTAAAGAAGAACCTGAGTGGATGCTGGACTACCGTATGAAATCCTATGAGCACTATAAATCCCGTCCAATGCCGGAGTGGGGAGCTGACTTGTCAGATGTCGATTTCGACAACTATACGTACTACCGTAAAGCAAGTGATGCACCTGCCCGCAGCTGGGATGATGTGCCTGATAAAATTAAAGAAACCTTTGACCGTCTAGGTGTTCCAGAAGCGGAACGTCAATTCCTTGCGGGATCAGGGGCTCAGTATGAATCAGAAGTGGTTTACCACAACATGAAAGAGGAATTCGAGAAGCTGGGTATCGTCTTTACTGATACCGATACAGCTTTGAAAGAATACCCTAAAATCTTTAAAGAGCATTTTGGGACTGTTGTACCACCAACTGACAACAAGCTGGCTGCACTGAACTCTTCAGTCTGGTCTGGTGGAACTTTCATTTACGTCCCTAAAGGCGTTAAATGTGATGTTCCCCTGCAGATGTATTTCCGTATCAACAACGAAATGATGGGTCAGTTCGAGCGTACCCTGATTGTTGTAGACGAAGGCGCAAGTGTCCACTACGTTGAAGGGTGTACCGCACCGACATTCTCATCCAGCTCGCTTCACGCAGCGGTTGTAGAAATCATCGTTAAAAAAGACGCTTACTGCCGTTACACGACTATCCAGAACTGGTCAGATAACGTGTACAACTTGGTTACAAAACGTGCTCACGCTGCAGAAGGCGCAACGGTTGAATGGATTGACGGTAACCTTGGTGCCAAAACAACCATGAAATACCCAAGTATCCACTTGAACGGACGCGGCGCGCGTGGGACAACCATGTCCATCGCTATGGCCGGAGAAGGACAAGTTCAGGATACTGGTGCTAAAATGATTCACAATGCACCGAACACATCCAGTTCAATCGTCTCCAAATCCATCGCTAAAGATGGCGGAGCCGTAAACTACCGTGGACAAGTTACCTTCGGAAAAGATTCTGCCGGTTCCATTTCCCACATCGAGTGTGACACCATCATTATGGATGAACTGTCGTCATCAGATACCATTCCATTCAATGAGATTCACAACTCAAACGTGGCACTGGAACACGAAGCGAAAGTTTCGAAGATTTCTGAAGAACAGCTTTACTACTTGATGAGTAGAGGACTCGACGAAGAAACCGCGACAGAAATGATTGTCATGGGCTTTGTTGAACCCTTTACCAAAGAACTCCCAATGGAATACGCCGTTGAACTTAACCGTCTCATTTCTTATGAGATGGAAGGGTCAGTGGGTTAATAGTTATAAGGAAGCGAAGATGTAAAAGTCTTCGCTTCTTTTTTATTTAATAAATAGTTACCTTGTATTTACAAGACCTGCTGATATAATGAACTTGAAACCAGCAGAGAGGGTGAACTGAGATGAAAGCTATAAAACAAGGAAATGCAATTGTTTTGACTGTCCCAACAAAATTCAATATTGAACCCCATCAGGAATTTGTGGCAATTAAAGGTGAAATGGGCAGTATCACCTTTGTTCCAAAAGTGGAGAATATATTTAAACAAGCTTTGGATAAGGATGAAGACCTTCGATTTGATGATGAGTTTGAAGAGGATAAAGAGTTAGTCGGAAGAGAAGAAGACTGATATTGATGACTCAAATCGTCAGCAGTATATTCTCTTTTGATGACTTGATGGGTGACTGACGGATAATGAAGTAAAAGCATGGCACCCATTCTTTTTGAATGTTGGTCGTGCTTTTTTGACAGCTATTTAAAATTATAATCTCACACCTTGCATTAAATGGTATACTTGAAAACGAACGAGGGAAGCTTTCACATTGTCAGCCTAAATAGACTTTCCTAGCAAGGGGGATTTATGTTTTATTTATTTTTAGCTGTCTTATGCAGTGCATCAATTGGCCTTATTTTTAAATACACGGAAACGAGCAATACCAATCGTTATGTCATTACCAGCTCAAACTACTTTATTGCCTTTATGACGAGTTTATTTATGATTTTTTATCAGGGTTTGTTGACTGGGGTGAGTAGAGAAACAGCTTTTACTGAAGAAGTCAGCTTAATGCTGGGGAATAATCAGTATCTACTGAGTCCTTTTTCCAGTATTGTCTGGGGAGTCAGCGTGGGAGCCTTGGCTGGTGTGTTCTTCTTTCTTTCCTTTATTTTTTACCAGAAAAGTGTGAAAGATAATGGGGTAGGCATATCGGGGACATTTGGCAAGCTGGGCATTCTTATTCCAATGATTTTCTCCATCATTATCTGGAGAGAGTATCCAACGTCGATTCAGTGGGTGGGGATTGTATTATCTATGATTTCCATCGTGGTGGTTAACTTATCGAAACAGTCTATTAAAAAGTTCGATTTCAAGCCGACTGTTCTGTTGTTGTTTGTCTTCGGGGGAATGGCAGAGTTTTCCAATAAAATTTATCAGCAGTATGCCTTGAATGATTACAAAGATATCTTTCTCTTCACCATATTTTTTGTCGCCTTTATTATCAGTGTAACCTATACAGCGAACAAAAAAGTAAAGGTAACAAAAAAAGATATCCTGACCGGTTTTATGGTAGGAATTCCGAATCTCTTTTCCTCTTACTTTTTGATTATGTCACTGGAGACGGTCAGGACCTCGGTCGCTTTCCCGATCTATAGTGCCGGCAGCATTGTGCTGATAAATCTAGGGGGACTGCTCATTTATAGAGAAACGCTTGCCCGGAAGAATCAGGTTGCTATAGCCATGACGATTATTGCTCTCATCCTTATTAATGCATAATAAAAGCGTAGAGTCTAAATCAGCTCTACGCTTTTACCTTTATAAATTATTTAATGTCTTTATACTCAGCGTCCAGGCCACGCTTGACGGCAGGTCGTTCACCGACCCGGTCAGCCCATGCTTTCAGGTTAGTATACTCATCTGCCTTTAGGAATGTAGCTGCATCGCCGTACAAGGCGCCTTGAACAAGACGGCCGTACCATGGCCAGATTGCCATATCGGCTATGGAGTACTCGGCACCGTTGATGTAATCTTTGTCTGCCAGGTGTCTGTCTAAAAGATCCAGCTGGCGTTTTGTTTCCATCGTGAAGCGGTTGATTGGATACTCCTGCTTAGTCGGTGCATAAGCGTAAAAGTGACCGAAGCCGCCGCCGACATAAGGAGCTGCACCGGTTTGCCAAAACAGCCAGTTCATCAGTTCCGTTTTTTCAGCCAAATCATGCGGCATGAACTTGTCGAATTTCTCAGCTAAATAAAGCAAGATATTGACGGATTCAAAAACGCGAATCGGTTCATCCTGTGAGTAATCCATCATAGCCGGAATTTTAGAATTAGGATTAATGGAAACAAAATCACTGCCGAACTGATCGCCTTCTCCGATATGAATTTTGTATAAATCATAGTCTGCACCTTCGACACCGGCTTCTTTCAGCTCCTCAAGCATAATGGCCACTTTCTGGCCGTTCGGTGTGCCCAGTGAGTACAACTGGTGAGGGGCGTCTCCAACTGGTAGCTTTTGTTCAAACCGGCTGCCCGCTACCGGCTGATTACCAAATTGGTTCTTTTCATCTTTATCCCATTCCCATACGTTCGGTACTTCATAATCTGACATCGTATCCGCTCCTTCTGTAATATAGTGTCAGTATACTGATTATTTGTTATTGAAACAAGAATTCCACATGACTGGCAACTTTGCTTGAGCAAGTGCAGCATATTATTTAAGAGTTATTCGCATGGTAACGGTCTCTCAGAATTCCCATTGATAAGCTCGTATGATAATCGCCCTGTATAAACAGCTGCTGTTCCTGCTTGCCTTCTACTTTGAAGCCGACTTTTTCATAAATATAGACAGCTTTTTCGTTAAAGTCGACGACATCCAGATTAATTTTATTTAAATTAAGCTGGTAAAAGCCGTAATCAACCGTCCGGCGCACCACTTCTTCAGCGTAGCCTTTTCCTTGGTTCTTAGGATCAACCATAACTGCAAAAACAGCCGTGCGGTGACGTAAGTTGATGTGATGAAGATTGGCATAACCAATGCGGTCTTCATTCACATAAGCAATGAACTGTCTGAGAGAAGGGTCTTTTTGTCGTTCTTCAAAAGTGGCATTGAATTTCTCCCTGTTCATATAAGGTTCGCTGAACCAGAAATCCATGATATCCGGGTTTTTCCACAAGGTCAGCAAGTAGTCGATATCTTCTTTCTCAATTGGTTTTAAATACACTCTCTGTTCCATAAAAATCTCCTCCTGAATTCTATTGTGACTCTCTTTGCATAATCCTTTTAATTGTAGAGCCCACAAGCCTTTATTTCAAGTACGATAGGTAGTGTTGAACTTGCTTTGCACAGTTAAAAGTATATACTAATTGTACGGTGTTTGAGTACCACAATGCCTTAGACGTTTAACAGCTCATTATAATTGTCCCTTGAATGAACTTCTTACATAACTAAATGGAGATGAAAAAAATGATCAACTATAAAGGTTACGCGTTATTGTCTTTATTTTCTGCAGCAGTTGCGTTGGCTATCACATTTATGCTGAAGGCTTCTGTTGGAGTAGGTGCTTTTGACGCAGCTACTCAGTCCTTGTCTGTTCTATCCGGCATTAGAATCGGAACGATTGCTATGAGTTTAAATCTGACATTTGTAATCGGGCAATTTATTATATTGAAGAAAAATTTTGGTTTTACCCGCTTTCTACAAATTCCTTTGAGTATACTGATTGGGATGCTCGTCAATTTTTTCTACTATGATTTGTTTGCGGCCGTTGAGTTTAGCACTTATGCTGGTTCGATGCTGGTTTATATTCTAGCGTTAATTTTGGCTAGTTTTTCTGTCAGCATGGTTATGACCTTAAATCTCGTGACCTTTCCAATCGAAAGTCTTTGCCTGGCCTTAACAAAAAAATTACCAATTAAATTCGCAGTTATCAGACAACTAGCGGACATTCTGTTCATAGCTGTTTCTGTGGGATTGACCTTTGTCTTTGGCCTGTCACCGGCTGTTAGGGAAGGAACTGTGATTGGCATGCTTCTGTTCAGTCCTCTGATGGGCTTTTTCATCAGCAAAGTTCATCCAGTATTGACCAAAAAAGGAATTGTGGAAGAAGTAAGAGTTTAAATTTTCTTGATGTCTAACTTGTAATCACAAGTCTGAATTCTGTCCTCAAAAAATAAATTTTATTATACTAAAAATAAAAAGGGGACAATCATGGAGAAGAACGAATTAGAAACTAAACTGGCTGAAAGAAAAGACACATTAAAAAAGCTGCGTAGTCAAAACAAGCAAGATGTAGAAGTAGGGACAGGCCCGTATGCTAATGTTGAACTGGATGAAGAAATAGAGCAGCTGGAGCTGGAAATCAATTCACTTGAATCACAATTGAAGGACTCCTAAGGGGGTCTTTTTTTTGATAATGAACAGACGTGCCGATCCGCACGTCTGGACTATCGCAAAGATCTTTATTCAGTTCAAACGATTTACTAAGGAACTCAAGAGAGGGAGGCTTGCGGGTTAAGGGTCTAATGTTTTTTCAGTATTAACTCAGTAATTAAAAACATCTGAGCAAGGGGTCAATAGCCATTACAGCCGTGCTCAAAGATTTTTTTAATCTGAGTGACTGGGCAAAGGGTGTTACACCCGGAACTCATAGTTAAACTTATCTTCAGCTACTGGTCAAAAGAGCTTTCACCGGTAGCTCATTTCGCTAGACACCATGAGTCCCGGGCAACAAGTAGTTCACCCGTAACTCCTCTGATAATCTGAGTTGAGTAGCTGCTCAACCATGAGTGTAGTCGTAAAGAGCTGATCTGAATATAATAAAGCAGTCTGGAATTCTTTAATTTAGCTATAAGACATAATCTTTGCGTGACCGTTTTTTCTCTGTCATAGTGTAAACAAACCAATAAGGAGTTGTAAATAATGTCAGAGGTTAAAGACAAAGCATTGAAGATTATGTCTAAAAATGATGTGGGGGTACTGGCTACAGTCTCGGGAAATAAACCAGTAGCCAGATATATGTCCTTTTACAGCGAAGAATTTGTTTTATATACCATCACGGATAAACGGACAGAAAAAGTGGAAGATATTGAAGAAAATCCACATGCCTTCATTCTTTTAGGGTACACAGAAGGTGTTTTCGATAAGGATTACGTTGAAATAGAGGCAAAAGTGTCGACGACTCAGGATTCAGAAATTATTGACCATGCATGGAATGACTATATGGATAATCAGTATTCTGGAAAAGACGATCCCAATATTCTCGTGCTGAAATTGAGCCCCATTAGTGTCACTTTGAAGGAAAATAAAGGCGAAAAGAGTACGCCTATTGAATTATAAAGCTAGTTAATATTTTAAGTAGAGGAGGAAAGACGGCTGACCGTCTTTCTTCTTTTTAATAGTATAGGAAAGTATAAAGTTTTACCTTTTAGAAAGCCCATCACCTCAATCGCAAGTGACAATCAGTTGATTTGAAAAGAGAGGGATTGTAAGGGTATTATAAACATATGGTAAAGAAAAGAATT